>NZ_LT575483.1:1953893-2254408 GCF_900086705.1 Massilibacillus massiliensis
CAGACTTTCGTCCATTGCGGAAGATTCCCCACTGCTGCCTCCCGTAGGAGTCTGGGCCGTGTCTCAGTCCCAGTGTGGCCGTTCATCCTCTCAGACCGGCTACTGATCGTTGCCTTGGTGAGCTTTTATCTCACCAACTAGCTAATCAGACGCAAATTCATCCTTTAGCGATAGCTTATATATAGAGGCCATCTTTAGTTAAAGAAACATGCGTTTCTTTAACAACATTCGGTATTAGCAGATCTTTCGATCTGTTGTCCCCATCTAAAGGGCAGATTATTTACGCGTTACTCACCCGTTCGCCACTAAGAATTATTGCTAATTCTCCGTTCGACTTGCATGTGTTAGGCACGCCGCCAGCGTTCGTCCTGAGCCAGGATCAAACTCTCCAATAAATTTATTATTAGAAAGCCTAAAAGGCTCAATTAATATCTTGTTTCTTTTTAAAAGAAATTGTTTTTGTTTTGTGTTTATCTTACGATAGACACCGCACATCTGGCATTTATTACATCTACATTGTTTAGTTTTCAGAGAACACTTGCTGGCAAGCTTCGTTGTCAGCTCATTTATATTAACACAACGTTTAAGTTGTTGTCAACATCTTTTTTATCGCCGCGCTTTGTTCATCAGCGACTTGTATTATGTTACACGTTTTATTCGATTATGTCAACACCTTTTTGAAAGTTTTTTAAAACTTTTTTATAAAAAACTAATCAATTCTTCGCACGGCAATGTTTCAGCCCACTGAAACGCGCTCCTTGTTTTGCTTCTTCTATTATATAGTCGTTTCTAATTATAGTATAGAGAGCAGATGCTTTACATAAGAAAACAATCCAACGAAGGCAATGAGATGAATCAGAGTCTATACGGAGTAAAACCGACTTATGTCTGACCGTAGGGAGTTTAAGTCGGTTTTGCGGTCTTAGCATTTGTACTACCTTAAGATTCATCTCGCGCCGTCTTGCCTGTTTTCGTTGTGAAGTATCTGCTCTCGCATTGCAAAATAAAAGCATCTTACCTATAACCTTATCACAAAGTCTTTCAAAATAAAAATACAACTTAACATCTGCAGCTAACTTACCCAGTAACTAATCTTTTAAAATATCATGTTTCTTCAACGTGTCTGTAAGCGTCTGCGCACTTCTTCTTATTTTTATTACTTCATCTTCCTGCAACGAAACTGCCAGCCGTCGTTCTACTCCATTCTCTGTAACCAAGCACGGTAAGCTAAGTGCTACATTATGGATACCGTATTCTCCTTGCAATGTTGTAGAAACAGGTAGAATAGAACGTTCATTGAATAGTACTGCCTTCGCTATACGACATACCCCCATTGCAATTCCATAATTCGTCCATCCCTTGTGATCTACAATGTCACTTGCCGCCCGAATTACTTGATCATCAACCCAGCTGCGGTCAAGTGGTTTTTCAGGTTGAAAATAATCTTCAAACTTTTTTATAGGAATGCCTCTAATACTAGTCAAGCTCCATGCCGCGAAAGCAGATTTACCATGTTCACCAAGCATAAAACCATTGACATCTTTTGCATCAATTCGATAATGATCTGCTAGAATGCGCTGAAAACGCAGCGTTTCCAGCGTCGTCCCTGTGCCAAGCAAGCGATCTATTGGATAATCAAAAAAGTTAGCTGCATAATATGTGGTGATATCAAGTGGATTGCTAATCATAAGAATAACTGCTTTTTTCGTATGTTTTGTTATTTCCCTCATAACTTTACGAATCACATCAATATTACATGCAGCAAGGCGCAAACGATCGCGAACTTCTCCCGGTTTTAATGGCGGGAGTGAGCGTCCTGCAAACCCAGCCGCAATAATAATCAAGCGTGCATCCCTACATTCTTCATAGTCTCCATCATATACTTTTATATTTTGACTATAATTACAGGCTGTAGAATGACTTGCATCTAATGCCTCTCCATGCGCTTTCTTTTTATCAATATCAACAACAGCAATTTCTGATACCAATTGAAAAGCAATTGCACGATTCAATACAGCCGCACCTACGTGTCCCATACCTATAATAACCATTTTATTTTTCAACGACATAATCCGACTCC
This sequence comes from Massilibacillus massiliensis, assembly GCF_900086705.1. Lineage (NCBI taxonomy): Bacteria > Bacillati > Bacillota > Negativicutes > Selenomonadales > Sporomusaceae > Anaerosinus > Anaerosinus massiliensis. The sequence continues at coordinate 1,955,974 of NZ_LT575483.1, forward strand.
TTTACTTTTAACGCAAAATCTAGCTACTTATTATTACAATGATAGAACTTTGCCTGTTCATTATGCTTGAAACTCATTTACTATTTTCTTGTTCTGGTAAAATATATTCGCCCAAAAATTCCTTTGATAATTTTTCTAGCGTTCCATCTTGTTTCATTTCGCGAACAGTTGCATCTATTTTATCCGCTAAGAATTTTTCGTTTTCATCATTTTTACGCAAAATAAAGAATGTTGGAATCGGCGTAATATTTTTACCGACAATTTTAAGGTTTAGATTATGCGATTGATTAATCTCCTTTACAGTAATCGGATCGGCCAAAGTAGCATCCGCTTTACCATCGACAACCATATAAATCGTTTCGGCTGTTCCCTTGTCTGTAACTAAGAATTCAATTTTAGGTTCAGCTGTTTGATTGTATTCTTTTAAAATTCTATAACCTGGGCTGGTCGATGTAACCGAAACTTTCTTTCCTCTTAAATCTTCAATCGTTTTAATATCATTGCGCTCACTGATAACAGTAATTCGATTATTTTTATAATTATTAGCTTCATTTGTATAATAGTATTTACTGTCTCTTTCATTATTGTGGGTCATTTGATTGGCTATAATATCAATTTGGTTTCCTTCTAGTGCGACAAAAGCGCTCGACACGCTCATTGTTTTAAATTCAAATCTAATATCCTTATTTCTTTTTTCTACTTCTTTAAGAATTTCAATATCAAATCCTGTTAATTGATCTTTATCATTTACATAACTGTACGGTTTAAAGGTTCCACGAGTGCCAACATAATAGGTCTTAGCCGCACCACTATTCTCTTCAACTTTTTTTTGTTCTTGCAGCCCACAGCCAGCCATGATATAAGTTGCCGACAAAAATATCATAATTAAAAAATAAGTACACCATTTATTTCTATACATATTGGTTCACCTTTCTTTCCTTTTATTTCTATGAACCTCACAACTTGTAAAGTTCTGTTTAAACCGATTTTAACTTTTTGAATCTTTCTATTACTTCCGCTAATACATTTTCTTTTTTACAAAATGCCAACCTTAACCAAATTTTTCCATTCGGCGAAGTTTGCTGCGGGTAAAATCCTGATAGCGGCCTAGCTGATACACCGAAATTCTCAGTAATATAGCGGGCAAATTTTAAATCATCCGTCCACCCAAATTGAGAAAAATCAACAAGTAAAAAATAGCCGCCTTCTGGCTGCAAATATGGAATTTTTAAAGCATCAAATCCAGCTTTTAATAAATTCAGCCGCCGTTTATATGCTTTTCTTAAATTTACATAATAATCTTCATGACTACGAATTGCTGCTGCCATTCCCATCTGCAACGGCAACGCGGAACTCAAGGTTAAATAATTGTGTGCCTTACGAATGCCGTTTGTCAGCACGGGCGTCGCAATCACATACCCAAGCCGCCAGCCTGTAACACTATAAGCTTTCGAAAAACCATTCATGATAATCGTCCGTTCACGCATATTGGGTAAAGTCCAAATTGAAATCGGTGCTTTTTCTTCATAATAGATTTCATTATAAATTTCATCCGTGATCACAATTAAATCATATTTTTGTGCGATTTCAGCCACACCTTGAATTTCTTCAAAACTAAAAATTCGTCCCGAAGGATTATGCGGTGAATTAAAAATGATTGCTTTTGTATGCTTTGTAATTGAGGCTTCAAGTTTAAACTTCTCTAAGCGAAAATTTGGTTGCGTTAATTCTACATAAACAGGTATACCCCCGCATAAATGTATATCTGCGGCATAGGCAGCAAAAGAAGGTGTAAAAACAATGACTTCATCCCCCGGATTGATCAAAGCTAACAATGCTGCTGCCATCCCTTCTGTCACACCATTGCAAATTGTGATTTCCTGCTCTGCATGAAAATGTATCCGCGTCTTTTGCTGAAATCTACTAGCTATTCCTTCACGTAAACTCTGTATCCCTTGCGTTGGTGCATATTGATTAAAGTCCTGTTCAATTGCTTCAACAGCAGCTTTTTTAAATAAGAGATCGGTTGAAAAATCTGGTTTGCCGCTGCCCAAATCAATCGCCTGGTGCTGCAAAGCAAGCGCCGCTAATTCTTTAAAACGTGGTATTGTTATTTGATTTATTCGTTCTGAAATTTTGTTTTCGGCATGAAGTAAATACGTCATAATGTTTCTCCCCACAATAAATTTTACAAATAAAAAAAGGCTGGAGACATCTTTTCAGATGTTCTCCAGCCTTCATTTATTATGATCAGCTTTTGCAAACAAATTTTTATAAATATGTAATTTTAAATTTCTTGTTATGAGAATATCATATTCATTTATATGCTGTCAATATAAATAAAATTAGCCTCAAAAGAGATACTGGGTATAAGAAAATCACTAAAGGTACTAAGACGAATTCGAAGGTGTCAAAGGAAAACTAATTCAGCTCTGACGAAGAGAGTTTAAATCAGCTTTATGAACTTAGACTTCTAAATTCGTCTTGTACTGTCTTATTCGTTTTTATCATAGAAAATGTTATCTTTTAACTTTCCCCACACTGCGAAGCCATTCTACTGAATCGACCATGGTTTCCTCAAATGGCCGTGTATGATAACTTAATTCTTTTATCGCCTTTTCCGAAGAAAAATTATTGTTGCGTGTCAAATTATAAATTTCAAATTCTAAAACTTTTTGGTTTTTCTCAGTTTCTGAACTATGGCTTCCCTTCTCCTGCATTTGCAGCATTTGCTCCTTTGTAAGAATTGTTTCAATTCGTTTTGCCCCACTAGCTTGACTTATAAGATCAAACATCCGCCGCATGGTTACCAGTTCATTGCTCATAATATACCCTTCACCTTTACGCCCGTTTTTCACGCAAGAAATGACTCCATCCGCAAGATCTCGCACATCTACAGAATTAAACGTACCTTCAATTCCAACAGTCATTTTGCCTTGACAATAACGTATGATAAATTCGGCAACCGGCCCATAAGCATAATCATTGGGTCCACAGATGCCGGACGGATAGATAACAGAAGCATCCAAGTTTTTTTCTTGTACCATTTTTAAAACATATTGCGTTGCAAGTGCTTTTGTTTTTGCATAATATCCTACTACTTGGTCTGGGAGAAACATTGCAGGCTCTTGAATGATTTGATTTCCTGGTGCCTCGGCAATAGCACCGGTAGAACTAATATATATTAGTTTTTTTACTTTTTTCGCCACACAAAAATCTACGATATTCTCCGTACCCGTAACGTTGATATCATATACTTTCTGGCTGAAATCTGGAGAAAGAGAAACAATACTCGCACAATGAATCACAACGATCTCTGTATGCGCAGGTACTGTAAAAAACTTTTCAAGCGACGTTTTATCTATCAAATCACCAAGAACAATCTCCGCTTGATCGGGTAAATAGTTTATAACAGGATCACCGGCTAATACAAGCACTTTCATCTTTTTATTTTGCGCGGCTAATTTTTTTGCAATATTCATTCCTAGAAATCCGGTAGCGCCAGTTACTAAATAAATTGTTTCTTTCATATTAATCTGACATCCTTTCTTCACTACTTAGAAATTGATCCAATTCAACTCTTCCTACTTTATCGTTTTAGCTCCTTACAAATTAGTATGCACATTCTAATTACAATCATGAAATTTTAAACCTTTGCTATTTTTGATTAACGTCGTCCTTTTATAAATGAGTTACTTACTGAAGATCATAAAAAAAATTAAGACACGTTAACTGCTATACTCCAGTTAACGTGTCTTAACCTTAAATATTGAAAGAAACGATCAAAAAAATTCTCTAAATATAAATAAACGTCCTCAATATAAAACTTCTTAAACCCTAATGATTAATAGGATTTAGAAACTAGGACTCCTTACGAACATTTTATTAAAGTTCACCCACAGAATTTATATATTCTGCCTTCTCGCCAAGAACGATCTCACTTCATCTTCCGAAGGATAAGACATCTGTGTACCTGATTTCGTTACACTCAAGGCAGAAAATGCACTTGCCTCTTTCATTGCATTTCGTACATCTTTTGTTTTCACATAATGATTCGCAAAAGATCCAATAAATGCATCCCCGGCACCAGTCGCATCTTTCGCCTCCACTTTATATGCCGCAAAAAAATAAAACTCGTCCTGGGACAACCACATCGAGCCCCTGCTTCCCATTGTCACCAGCACATTTTTCACACCTTGCTGCACCAGATGCTGTGCCGCCCTCTTTATTTCATTTTCTGATCCTACCGGCATTCCTGTTAATATTTCTAGTTCCGTTTCATTCGGAACAAAAAAATCACATTTACATACCATATCTATATCCAAATCTTTCACTGCCGGAGCTGGATTTAATAAAACCGGAATGTCATTTTCATTGGCAAATGCAATTGCATATGCAACCGTATCCATAGGAATTTCCAATTGCAGTAATAGCAAATCACATTCTTTTAATGTTTCAGAAGCTTGGTCAATATCAATAGGTAAAAGAGAATTGTTTGCACCTTTATGAATTAAAATGCGATTTTGAGAGGACTCGTCTACAATAACAGTTGCCATACCACTTGGCGTATTCGGCACTTTCTGAACAAATTGCGTATCAATTTTATGTTGTTTAAAATTTTCAATCGTAGTATCACCAAATATATCATCACCGACTTTTGCCAGCATGATAACGCCCGCCCCCATTTTCGCTGCAGCAATCGCTTGATTTGCTCCCTTGCCTCCGCAACTTATAGAAAAATCAAAAACTTCCTTCGTTTCACCTGCTACAGGAACTTTATCAACATATGACATAAGATCTACCATACAAGAACCAATCACCGCTATTTTCATTTCAGCATCTCCCTGTTCATTTGGATTTAAGAGTACAAACACTGTCCCTTTCAATAAGTTCATTACAAATTTGAATTTTGATTTTTAGTGTTGTATTTGTTTTAATCAATTCAATCAAACGTTGTACTGCCAATTGGCCCATTTCCTGCTTAAAAACCCGAATGGTCGTAAGTGCAGGTATAAAGACATTACAAAAAGGTAAATCATCAAAACCAATAAATGATAGATCCTCCGGAATTCGATAACCGTTTTTCTGAAATGCTTTCATCGCACCAAGCGCAATAATATCATTATCAGCGAAAAAGGCGGTAGGTAAATCAGGTTTCTTTTGCAGAATTCGATCCATTTCGATATATGCCCCATCTAGGGTAGGCGGTACAGAGAAAAAATACTTCGTATCTACTTCTAAGTTTCTATTATGCATAGCTCGTTCATATCCTTCTTGGCGAAACCGAAAATTTTGAATACGAATTGCGCTCTTTAAATAACCAATACGTTGGTGTCCTTTATCAATTAAGGATTGTACAGCCTGAAACACAGAATCTACATTATTCATAAGAACCGCATTAAACTCCAAATTTTCAAACCAGCTATCCAGCATAACCAGTGGTACCGGAATATTTTGAAACATTTTTGCATCCTGTTCAGAAAGTTCCGTTCCCATAAACAAAATGGCTGAAGTGCTATCATTTAAAATTTGGAGTAAACGCTCTTGATAATCTGAACTGGCTTTATACAAATTAAAAATTGTTGTACTATATCCGGATCTTCTGCTCTCATTTTCAATTCCTTCCAACAAGGCAGCAAAAAATGGTGAATCAGAAAAAATCATTCCGCTATCCTTATATAAGACAAGCTTTATATTTGTTATTTTACTTTCATGAAGGTAACCATATTCCTGCGCAATTTTTATGATTTTTTTTGCAGTTTCTGCATTTACGCCTTTCTTGTTGTTCAGTGCATTTGAGACTGTTGCGGGAGAAAATCCGGATAATTGACTGATTGTTTTAATATTGATCTTCATTCTTTGAATTCATTGCGCGCCTGCAATGCGATCTTCTCCTGTAAATTTCGTTGAAACTGATCCACAATCACCGCTAAAATGATCACCACGCCTTTGATAATCATCTGCCAAAATTCAGATACCCCACTCATCACCATACCGTCACTGATCACACCGATAACAAATGCACCGACGATCGTTCCACCAATCGTTCCAATCCCGCCTGCCATAGAAGTTCCGCCAAGAACGGCTGCCGCAATTGCATTCATTTCCCAAGTCTGCCCCGTTGCGGGATGTGCAGCCTCTAATTGGGAGGCCGTAATGATGCCGACAATCGCCGCACAGATTCCTGAGAAAATATATACCAGTGTTTTTACCTGATCTACCTTAATTCCTGATAATTTAGCAGTCTTTTCATTACCGCCAATTGCGAAGATATGCCATCCAAAAGTCGTTTTTTTCAAAAGAACTGCTGCAATAACCGCAATAAAAATTAAAATGATCGCACCAACCGGAATGCCCAGAATCCTACTGCCAAATACCGTAAAACCAACATTTCCAAGTGCCTCATTGCCGACGATATTCGAATACGTCGCTCCATTAGAATGCAGCATCGCAAATCCACGCCCGATATACATGGTGCCAAGCGTTGCAATAAAAGGTGCTACCTTACATTTTGTGATAATCGTGCCATTGATCCATCCAACGACAGCACCAACAAAAATCGTAAACGCTACAACCAGCCAAACGTTAAAATAAAGCGTAACTCCCAGCATTTTTACTGTCAGACCTTCATTGATCATGCCACCGGCAATCATGCCGGCAAGACCGACTACTGCACCAACCGAAAGGTCAATTCCTCCGGTGATAATTACATACGTCATGCCGATTGCCAAAATGCCATATAGCGCTACATGTTTTGCAAGCAGCAAGAAGGTATTGGCGGATAAGAAATTTGGGGTAGTTGCACTGAAATAAACGAGCAATAACACTAAAACAATGATGGTCCGCCCTTTTAATATCGCTAAGGCAAACGAATTTTTTGTTTTCATCCTATGTCCATCCCTTTCGTCAAAACGATGAAGCAGCTATTTTTCATGTCCGTCATGGCCTTCATAAGACGCAAGCACCAATTTTTCCTCTGTGATTTCTTCCTGATCTAGCTCACATGTTTTCCGCCCATTCGAAAGAACCAGAATTCGATCAGCAATCGTCATGATTTCCTGCAGTTCTGAAGATATCACAATGATAGAAAGACCTTGCTTGGCATACCGGCTGATAATTTCAAACACTTCTGCCTTAGCACCGATATCAATCCCTCTACTCGGTTCATCCAAAAGCAATATTTTAGGTGCTGTAAGCAGCCCTTTTCCAATTACAACTTTTTGTTGATTGCCACCAGAGAGCGATAAAATTGGCAGACGTTTATCTGCTACTTTAATGTGAATATCTTGAATTTGCTTCATTACATTTTGATCCTCACGTTGTTTGCTCAAAAAAATACCTTTTGCATACTTTTTAAGACTAGAGAGAGAAATGTTTTTACCGATATCTAAAGTCTGCACCAAGCCCTCTCTCTGTCTATCCTCCGGAACCAATGCAAAACCTCGTTCAATCTGCTCTGCGACATGCTGTATTTGGATGATTTCCCCTTGCAACTTAACAGTACCCGTATGTTCCGAACGCAGCCCCATAATACATTCAAAAATTTCGGTACGTCCGGCACCCATCAAGCCATATATGCCAAGAATCTCGCCCTTTTTTAACTTAAAGTTCACATGATCAAGCAGATAGCCACCACCCTTTTTGGGTAAGGTAAGCTCTTCTACTTCTAACACCACCGCTTGCCGCGTCCGATCACTTACAGGCTTTCGCCGTGGATATGATTTTTCTTGTCCTACCATCTGCTTTACAATCCACGCTATATCTACATCCTCAATTGCAGCATTTGCGACCAATCTACCGTCTCTCAAAATTGTAATAAAATCACCGATTTTCATAATCTCCTCTAACTTATGTGAAATATATACGATTGATATTCCTTCAGCTGTCAATTCACGCATGATGCGGAACAATACCTCAACTTCTTGGGCACTCAATGATGAGGTAGGTTCATCCATAATGAGAATTTTTAAATCATCTTGCATTAAGTTGCGAGCAATTTCAACCATCTGCTGCTGCCCAACGCGAAGTTCCCCAAGCAAAGTTTTGGGATTCAACGGATGCTCCAATTTATCCAAAATCTTTTTTGTCAACGCAATATGTTGTTGATCGTCTAATCGAATTCCACCAATCTTTTTTTCCCTAGCCATGAAAATGTTTTGATAGATATTGAGATTTGGGAACAAGTTTAGTTCTTGATGAATAATACCAATTCCATGCTTTCTTGCTTCAATTACATTCTGAAAGGCAGAGACTTTTTGATTCTCCATAAAAATTTCACCAGAACTTGGCTGCTCAATCCCGGCGATGATTTTCATCAAAGTAGACTTTCCGGCTCCGTTCTCGCCAATCAAGACATTTACCTTGCCTCGATATACAGCGAAAGATACATGATCCAGTGCCTTCGTGCCAGGATAGTTCTTGCAGATATTTTTTACATGCAGGCAAATATTTTCTTCTGTTTTTATCCCCGTATCCATTTCGCATGCCTCCTATTGCACGGTCAATTCGACTGGCGTAATCAATACTTCATTTGCCTTATCCACACTAAAGCACCCCATAAAATAAATTTCCTTCCCTTGGATCGCATCTAAATCAATTTTTTTGATAACATCTGCGTAGATTACATCATGAATACTTTGCGATACCTTTGCCCATTCTACTTGATTCTTATAGTCCTCATATTTGATAAAGTCGAGAGAATCGCGAACCGCAGCGCCTTTATAGACGCTTCCGATCTGCAGTTTGATAAGTGGTATTTCTTTTTGTTCCTTTAATTTTACAATGATATAGCCGGCCTTTTTTTCTCTATGTACTGCAGTAACGATTCCTACACCTTTTACGACATAATTCAATTCACCCGATTTTCCCATAGAGTATTTTCCATATTTGTCGGCCAAAGATTTTAAATCACCATTCGCTTCCTTAAAAAAACTTGGCAAATCCACCGCTTTTCTTTTCAGCTCTGGAATTGCGGTTTCATTCCAGATCGCAGCAACATTTTCTGCCGCATTAAAAGCAATATCCCCGGTTAATTTTCCCTCTTGCCCAATCGGCACAACTTTTACACATCCAGTCAGAAACACTACCATCACGAAGCACACGATTAAAATAAAACGCACACGTTTTTTCATAGACAGACTCCTATCCTCCGCATCATGAGACAGCATTCGTGTAATTACTTATTCGGTATAAACGAAAGTTTTGAGTTTCTCTACATTCTTTTTCGTAATTGCAACACAATCTACCAATTGTTTTTCATCTAATCCAGTCGTACCTTTTTTCAGATAATCATCGGCTTGCTTTACAGCCATTTCAGCGATCAGCGCCGCTTGCTGCAAAGCAGTCCCTGTCATATTACCTTCTCTGATTGCAGCAGCTGCTTCATCCGAACCATCCACACCAATCACGGCAATTCCCTTCAAACCTGCATTTTTTATCGCAGCAATTGCACCTACAGCCATCGTATCATTGCCACAAATTACGCCTTTGATATCCGGATTTGATTGTAAAATACTTTCCATTTTTTGATAAGCTTCTGTTTGCTCCCAATTTGCAGTTTGCTGTGCAACCATCTTCATGTCCGCATACTGGTCAATCACCTCATGAAATGCGCTAGAGCGAACACCGGCATTTGTATCCGATTCTTTCCCCAGCAATTCTGCATAATTTCCTTTTTCACCCATAGTCTCAACAAATACTTCGGCAATTGCTTTTGCACCTTGATAATTATTGGCAACGATTTGAGAAATTGCAACCCCGCTGCCATTGATCTCCCGATCAATTAAAAACGTTGGAATATTGTTGTCACGCGCTTTTTGAACTGCAGCGACCGTGGCATCTGCTCCCGCATTATCACAAATAATCGCGGCAGCCTTATCAGAGATTGCATTTTCAAATAGTTCTGATTGCTTCGCCGCATCATCGTCATGAGAAACTGCTTTTACTTCATATCCCAGTGCCTTCGCTTTTTTAGCGGCAGCTTCTGCCTCAGTTTTAAAGAAAGGATTCGCATGAGATGGCGTGATAATATAAATAATCTTAGAACCGCCACCAGTCAATATTTTTGTCTCCTTTGCTTTCGGTGCCGTTGTTTCTGAATCGGCTTTCGCTGGGCCACACCCTGTAAGTAAGCTCCCTATTAAAAAAATTGATAAAAGGACAACCAACATTCTTCTTAAAATTTTCATAGAAAACGCCTCCTGTTTTTATTTTTAAGCATACTCATGCATGATATAAAGCTTGCTTTATTGCTTCTTTCCAGCCTTGATATAAAGCTTTGCTTCTCGCCTCATCCATTTTCCGCTCATACTTAACCCTATCAATTCGAGAAAAAATTTGCCGTTCATCATAGATTCCAACTGTGATTGCTGCAGCGTATGCTGCTCCCATACCTGATAATGTTTCTACATTCGGCACTTGTACAGCTACCCCCAATGTATCACTTTGAAATTGCATAAGATAGGTATTCTTTGTTGGTCCTCCATCTACACGTATCTCCTTGATTTCAATTTCGGATTCTTCCTGCATAAGTGTCACAATATCTACAATTTGATACGCAATACAATCCAAAGCCGCACGTACGATTTCCGCCCGACCGGTCACTCTGGTAATGCCTGTAAGAAGACCGGTCGCTCTAGAATCCCAATACGGTGCCCCAATCCCCGTAAATGCCGGTATAAAATAACTTCGATCCTCGGCATGCGCATGCTTCGCTAACGTTTGCGCCTCTTTTTCCTGTGCGATGATTTTCACCTCATCTTTTAACCAGCGAATCACCGCACCGGTATAATGAATATTTCCCTCTAGCACATAGTGGACCTTTTCCCCCATCTTCCATGCAATCGAAGTAACTAAACCTTTTTTACTTACCATTGGCACTTCACCAATATGCATCATAACAGAAGAACCTGTACCGTAAGTAGCTTTCACCATGCCTATTTTATTGCAATTTTGCCCAAACAAAGCCGCCTGAGAATCTCCTAATACCGCATGAATAGAAACTGGATTTTCCAAATAGCCATTAAAATCTGTTACTCCATAATTTGCATCAGAAGCACATACCTCAGGAAGTGCATTACAGGGGATATCAAACATTTGGCAAATTTCTTTATCCCATGTCAGCATTGCAATATTGAATAACTGTGTTCTTGATGCATTTGAATAATCGGTTTTAAACGACTTTCCTCCCGTTAAGCGATAAACCAGCCAGCTATCCATTGTTCCAAAACAAATTTCACCCTGCGCAGCCTTTTCTCTAATACCTTTTACATTTTCTAAAATCCAGGCAAACTTAGCTGCAGAAAAATAAGGTGATACCGGCATGCCCGTAGCCGTCTTGATTTTATCAGCAAAGCCGGCTGCCTCTAATCTTTGACAAATTTCCGCACCTCTCGCACATTGCCAGACAATCGCGTTATATTCTGCTCTGCCTGTTTTACGATTCCAAACCAACGCAGTTTCCCGCTGATTACTGATTCCGATAACAGCAATTTCTTCTTTATCAATATTTGCTTTTTCCACCACCTCTTTCACAACCATTAAAACATTTTGGTAAATTTCCTCCGGATCATGCTCTACCCAACCTTTTTCATTAATCCTTTGAAGATGGGATCGATCACTTCTGGCAATTAATTCACCCTGCAAATCAAATAAAAGACCTTTTGTCCCTTGCGTACTTTGGTCAATTCCTAAAATATAATTTCCTGTCATCTTAGATCAACTCCATAACTGCTGCCGCAATCGTTTCATTACGTAATCGATGATCAAACTGCTGCTCTGCTTTATCATTTGAGGCGGTTGGATCAGGGAAGGAAAGACGGATCACTTTAATCGATGATATTTCGGCTGCAATCCGGCTTACTGTGCAGCCAAGTCGGCTATGATGCGGCTGGGGTTCTACCGTGATAATTCCTCTTGTTTCTTTTGCTGCTTTCTCCACTGCAACTGCATCAATCGGTTTCAAACAATACATATCGAGTACTCTTACATGAATTCCTTGTTCTTTCAGAATACATGCCACCTCTTCAGCCGCCTTCACCAATTCACCGCACGCAATGATCGTAGCATCGTTGCCTTCATGTAAAACGGTAGCGCGATCCATATGAAATAAAACCTTATCCTCGCCATAAACTTCCTTTGCAACATTACGTCCAACACGTACATAAGCAGGTTTTTCGTTTTGTAAAAGTGCCCGCACAACTTGCTCTGTCTGAAGATGATCACTTGGCAGATAAACGCACATATCGGGAACCGATGTCATAATTGCAAGATCATCCATCGACCTACCTTTTTGCAGCCGCGCAAATTCCAACTGAATGGATTCCATGCTCATCCCTCCAATTTATTGACTAGATATAGCCTGTTACGCAAGTAACCAAAAAGAAGTTATAGTTGCAGATGTATTTTATTTTTAATATTCAGATATTTCCGACTTTATTTCCTTGCGGTACACATACAGCAATACATCTAACATTTCTTAACCAAGAGGCCTGCTACTTTATGTATCGAATCGCCAGCAACTGTTCATTTAAAAGTTTAGATGATTTTTAAAAATCTTTAGTTAAAATTTTTCACGCACTTATTTTTTATTGCATCTTAATTCCCTATTAAATGGTTTGTTTTTAGAAATATACGCTTTGATTTCAGAATAATACCATGTTGTTTGATATATTTTTTTGAAAGTGAGCTAAAAATTTAGATAAAATATTTAGTTCACTTTTTTCATTGTCATAAAATAATACAACGAAAGAAATCCCGATTTTCTCCCCCCTATTATTTTTCTGTTGCAAAACCTATTGAATCTATAGTAAAATGAATTATATATTCGGGGTTATAGCTCAGTTGGTTAGAGTGCTTCGTTGACATCGAAGAGGTCACAGATTCGAATTCTGTTAACCCCACCAATCATGATTTTTATACACTCAATTTTGAGGTCATGCCATTCAGGTCATGGCTTTTTTTGTGTCTGCCTTCAGCGACATCCAATATATTGCAATTTTCGTAGAGACAACGCAAGCTAAATAAGCTATAATAAATTTATAAGGTGGTGTGAATATGGATACTGAATTAATGAAATACTTAGACGAAAAATTCAATAAAATTGATGCTAAATTTGACAAGCTCGAAACTAAGATTGATGCTATCCAACAAGACCTTAAAGAATTCCGAGTAGAAACTCATAATGATATCAAATCTCTTTATACCATCGTTGGAGAACTTCAAGGAAATATTGAAGAAATGCAATACGACACATCCTATATAGCCGCTAAAACATTACTTAAAAAAATGCCAAAATTCCCAAATAAATAAAGACAAAAAAGAGCCTATAAGGTACCGAAAGATTTACTTTCAGTAGCTTATAGGCTCTTTTTTCGTTTGGCGATAAATATTATGGCTTCAGCCAAATACGACAACTTTTGTGAAACATCTATCTATTCTTTTAAATCTATCTGCATTTCAGAATAACCGTCAAACTGCACCAACAACCCATCCAACGCATTCTCGACGTTCGTCAAGGTTACCTTTGATGCATCATGCCGATTTGTTAAATGAAGATCAAAGCCAAAAATTTGTTTTTCATTGTCCACATACGCACGGTTATTGCCAACATTAATCAATGAAATAACCTTATTCTCAAATAAGCGTTTGGCAATCTCCTTATACAAATCCATGTTATTACTAACAGGTTCTTGCGTTACAATTCCTACGGAAAAAATTCGAGACGTTTCATCGCACGAAACACACATTGTTAACACATCCTCATTCAATTGCTGAAAACACAAGTCGCACTCCACGTTTTCGCCATGTATTATTGTAACATTGATGAGAATGATTTTCAATATTTATAAATTCTCTTCTTTGATAAATTTCGCTAATTTAAATACACTTCGCATAGCTTCCTGATAATTTTCCGGTGTCAGGGACTGTGGTCCATCTGATAAAGCTTTCGATGGATCTGGATGTACTTCAATCATCAGCCCATCTGCGCCGGCAGCCACCGCCGCCATTGCCATAGGTTTTACCATTCTCCATTTTCCTGTACCATGGCTTGGATCCACAATGATTGGCAAATGACTTAAATGCTTCATCGCTGCAATCGCACTTAAATCCAATGTATTGCGCGTGTATTCTTCATAGGTTCTGATCCCGCGTTCACATAATACAACATTATGATTGCCCTCGCTCAGAATATATTCTGCAGCATGCAGCCATTCGTTGATCGTCGCAGCAAGACCACGTTTTAATAAAACCGGTTTATCCCCACGGCCAACCTCTTTTAACAAGCTGAAATTCTGCATGTTACGAGCACCAACCTGCAGCATATCTGCATATTTGGATACGGTTTCTACCGCTTCAACTTCCGTTACTTCCGTCACGACTTTCAATCCTGTCAATTCTCTGGCTTCTGCTAAAAATTTTAAACCTTCTGTTTCAAGCCCCTGAAAAGCATAAGGAGATGTCCGTGGCTTATAGGCCCCACCTCTTAAAAATTGCGCTCCGCCAGCTTTCACAATCTTTGCTGATTCAAACAATTGCTCTCTGCTTTCAACTGCACACGGGCCTGCCATAACAACCAAGTTGCCACCGCCGATTTTCACACCATCTACGTCAACAATACTAGGCGCTGGGTGAAATTCCCTGCTGACTAATTTATAACTTTTTGAAATGGCAACGCTTTTTTCAACACCATCCATTGCATCAATTGCAAGCGTTTCCATTAAACTCTTATCTCCGATTACTCCAATAATTGTTTTCGACTCCCCTTCGACAACATGCGTTTTTAGACCAATTCCCTGTACTCTTTGAATGACAGTTTTAATTTGCTTTGCAGTTGCCCCTGCATTCATAATAATTACCATTTCATTCTACCACCTTTTATTATTTATATCTATTTTTGTTTATCAATTGTTATCACATCAAAAGAGCCTAGATTTTTTACCCACAAACTCTTTTGCTCAACAGCCGCAAGCGCTGCTTTTACATTGTCCTGATCTGTTGCGCCTTCTAAACTTAAGAAGAAGATATATTCACCTAATCCAGTACGTGCTGGTCTAGACTCAATCCGCGTTAAATTGACATTACGTTTCGCAAATTCGAGCAGCACATCACATAGACTTCCGGCTTTTGCACCTTTGATTTGGCAAATGATCGATGTTTTTTCTTTTCCGTATACACCAGACGCATTCGGCTTGGTAAGCATCAAAAAACGCGTACAGTTCGTACGGTTATCCTGAATCTCCGTTGCAACCGTAGTCAATCCATATAACTCCCCTGCTCGTTTGCAGCCGATAACAGCATATCCTTTATAATTCCCTTCAGCAACGATTTTAGCCGCTCGTGCAGTGCTTGAAACTGGTTTAATTTCAGCATTTGGATAATGCGTTTTTATATAACTGCGGCATTGCGCAAGCGGTTGTGGATGGGAAAGAATCGTGGTAATCTCGTCATCTGTATTTTTTACCATCA
The DNA here is from genome assembly GCF_900086705.1 of Massilibacillus massiliensis. Lineage (NCBI taxonomy): Bacteria > Bacillati > Bacillota > Negativicutes > Selenomonadales > Sporomusaceae > Anaerosinus > Anaerosinus massiliensis. The sequence goes on from NZ_LT575483.1 coordinate 1,971,439, forward strand.
ATTGATTGTGTACTGCCCAAATAAATTCACGCTCAATCTGTAAGTTCACTTCATGTACAAGTGTATCTAACGTGATGTTAATAGAACCTTCAATTGAATTTTCTACCGGAACTACACAATAGTCTATTGCTCCATGCTCTACTGCGCAAATCGCATCATAAATACTCGCATAGGGCATCAATTGCCAGGCATCATCCGATGCGGCTTTTTCAATATTCAAATACTGCGCTAATTCTTCACTATGCGTACCTTGGGGGCCGAGAAAACCTAGTGTTTTTCTCTTTTTCATCAATGCATTGCGCCTCCTTTCAAAAAGCTTTATAGAAATAAAATAAACCCTCATCCTAATAAAAGGACGAGGGTTGAACTCGCGGTACCACCTTAATTATTTGCTATAATAGCAAATCACTTTAAAAGTACGGGCCGTGTTAGCCGATACTCCCCTTCTTGATAACGGAAAGGTGCCGACACCGCCTACAATACATTGTTCAGCGGGTAACTCCAAGGCGAACTTCAGCTTACCTTCTTATATCAGGTTCCCAGCATCCCCGACTCTCTGGAATAATCCAAACTAAGCTTACTTTTCCTCTTCATTGTTTTTTTCTAATTACAATTTTTATCATTGTAACAGATAATTATAATAAACGCAATATTTTTTTAACATTATATATTCATGTTCTTTACGATCGTACTTTTGTTTTTAATGGAAATTTGTGTATAGCATTTATGCCTTATCAACCCATCTCATAACATGAGAAACCGCATTTTGCCAACCACTATAATAAGTTTCCCGCTCATGCTCCGATATTTGTGGTTTAAAACAAGCGTCTCCTTGCCATTTATTTTTCAATTCTTCTGTATCTTTCCAAACGCCAATCGCTAATCCGGCAAAATATGCAGCACCTAATGCAGTTGTTTCTCTAATCCGAGATCGCTTAATAGGAACGCCTAAAATATCCGATTGAAATTGTACCAGCAGATTATTATTACTCGCGCCGCCATCCACTTTTAAATCCTCAATTTTCATTTTCGTATCCGATTCGATCGCCTCCACGACGTCGCGTACCTGATAGGCCATCGCAACCAGCGCAGCTCTAACAATATGTGATTTTGTCGTATCATTTTTCAGACCGATCATCATTCCGCTAGTTTGCATATCCCAATAAGGCGCACTGAGCCCGCGAAACGCCGGCACGAAATATACCCCGCCAGTATCCCCCACTTTTTTAGCCAGCCACTCTGATTCTGCCAGAGTATCCAAAATTCCTAACCCGCTTTTCAACCATTGAATTGCCGCCCCAGCAACGAAAACACTGCCTTCAAGTGCATATGTAATTTCGTTCTTCAACCCCCAAGCAATTGTTGTAATTAACCCATTATTGGATTGATAAAATTTGCTTCCCGTATTCATGAGGAAAAAAGAACCTTCTCCATAAGTATTTTTCGCCATACCCGGATCAAAACACCCCTGTCCAAATAAATCTGCCTGCTGATTACCGGCATCTCCCGCAATCGGTGTCTTCATACCAAAAACCGCTGGATCGGTATATCCATAGACCTCGCTTGAAGAACAAACTTTAGGCAGCATACACTGCGGGATTTTTAAATACCGTAATAGATCCTCGTCCCACTTTAATTCACGCAAATTGTAAAGTAACGTTCTTGATGCATTAGAATAATCTGTCGCAAAAATTTTTCCTCCACTAAGCTTCCACATAATCCACGTATCCACTGTTCCAAAAAGCAGCTTTCCATCTTCTGCACGCTGCTTTGCACCTGTTACATGATCCAAAATCCAACGTATTTTACTACCGGAAAAATACGAATTGATAATCAGCGACGTTTTTTGCCTAAACTCCTCTTCCAATCCCATGCTTCGCAAGTTACAGCAAATATCCTCCGTCTGTCGCGACTGCCAGCTGATGGCATTATAAATCGGTCTTCCCGTAAACCTGTCCCATATCACAGTCGTCTCTCGCTGATTTGTTATTCCGATTGCTACAATGTCTTCTTTTTTTATTCCCGATTTTTCAATTGCCTCCTGCACCACCAGCAGTTGGGTACTCCAAATCTCCTCGGCATCTTGCTCCACCCAGCCGGGCTGGGGGTGGAGTGACACAATCTCTTTTTGCGCTACTGACACAATATTTGAGTCGTTATCAAAAATAACGGCTCGGTTTTTCATCGTGCCTGCATCCAAAGCCAATACATACCCTTTTTTCATGCCAAAATCTCCCTCATCATGACTGAAAAATTCTCTGTTTTATTCCAAGTCTGGGGTACCAAAAATAAGATGAATATAACGATTCATCTTATTTTTCATTCTACTTATACTCTTATGGAATATTATACCATGTCATGAATGATAATATCAAAACAAATGAGAAATAAAATTTAAACTTTCTATTTTTTATCTATTCGATTGCTTAAACCATATGCTAGATTAAGCACTTCTATCGGGTGCACTGCCCGAACTCCAGTTGCATGCTCTATCTGAACCCGACATGTTCCACAGTCGGAAATCACGCGATCCGCTACTGACGCCTTAATACGATGAAAAAGTTCCCTGCCCACGTCCATTGATATCTCATATTTATCTGCCTTAAATCCATAATTTCCCGAGATTCCACAACAGCCCGCATCCGCATTTTCAACGTTACTATGTGGAATAAGTGACAACAATTCAAGTGCCGGTGCCCCAATCCCTTGCACACGTAAATGGCACGGTGCATGATAAATATAGTGCTCAGTTAATTTATTAAAATTTTGATTCAAACGATTTTTATCATATAAATCCAATAAAAATTCACACGCGTCATAAATTAATGCCGCGTTTCTATCGACATCCGGCAAATCAAACAACTCCGCATATTCTTGTTTAAGCATCAAAGAACAGCTTGTGCAGCAAGTCAGAATCGGATAATTTTTATCTGCCCATTTACGAAGAATTGCAGTATTTTTAGACGCCTTTTTTTTCGCTTCCTCTAAGTAACCTGTAACAACTAAAGGTGAACCACAGCAAACAAATTCTTCATCAACAATAACTTCATAATGATTCTGCTGCATAACTCGTACGAGTGCAAGACCGACTTCCGGATTGTTCTCATTAACGAAGCATCCTGGGAAAAATACCACTTTATCGGCATACGCAACCTGCTCTATTTCCCGAAATTGATGAAGAAATGATTTTTTTGCATAGCTGGGCATAGGACGCTCCGATGCAATTCCCACCATTTTAAACATCCCTGATTTCCGTCCGATTTCTGCTCCTAAATTCGCAAAAAAAGCCCCCAACGGCAGTCTTCGTGCCATTTTTATCATCAGCTCACTATGCGCCAAAATATAATCTCTTAAAGAATGCCTGTGCGTTTTATAATATTCACCACGCTGCAACATATTTAAAGTCGATATGGCCACCCCAGAGGGGCAGGAAATATCACAATTCTTGCAATTTGAGCAAAACTCAAGCGATGCTTCATCATCCTCTTCTGCAAAATGCATTCTGCTTTGCGCGGGGCCAACAAGTTTGGGCCCCTTGAATTTCCGAGTTGCAGCAGTTACTGGGCAGGCAATCATACAGGATGTACAAGCAGTACAATAGTCTGCAGTCCCCTTAGGATTTTCTTCTAATGTGCTCATGATGCGCCTCCTATATTGACATTGCTGCCTGATAAGCAGATACTAATGCCACACCATTTCCTGATTGCTCAAAACAAAAATCATATCCACCAAGATTCCGTCCGACAACGAAAACATTTTTAAACAAGCAGTTTTCCTGTGCATCTAATGGACGCATCTGCTGATCTGTAGATATTCCAACCAATGCAAAAGGCTGCTTTTGTGAAGAAAAAATCTTCTCATTTGCCCATTGATCTGCAGCCCCATCAAACTGAACTGGAATATCAAAAATAGCTTCTTCTATTTCTCCAAAGTTCTCCATCTTCAAACCACCGCCATAAAAACCACCGGTTGCCAAAATAAAATGATCTGCCGCATAACTTTTTTCTCTACTTGTACTCTTTGCTTTAACAGCTATACAAACAGCTTCTTTCATCTGCGCACGCATGACCTTGCAGTTTTCAATAATATCGACATGATGTTTCTTTAAATACCTCAGCAGCATGCTTCGCATTCTCATACCATTTACCGATGGCGGCAAGCCGGTACATTCGACAACTTCACATTGCAACTCTTCTTGTAAACGTTCCCAAATCTCATAGACTGGACGTACGCCTAAAACCTGCGGTAAAACGATAACGCAATCAGAACTTGCCACCTTACGCAACTGCTGTATAAACGTTTCGTAACCTTCTTTCGTATGCAGCCAACGAGCAATATCAAGGCTTGTTAAATCTCTACCGTCCTCCAAATCAGTAAAAATCATAATCGATTTAAACTGATTTTCTTCTCCCAGCGTCTTTTGTAGATTCTCCTGCATCATATCGATATAATGATCTTTTAAGCCAGTAAATCCAACCAAAACAATGGTCTTCCGTTTTAAGCATACATTCCCCTGCATACTGCGCGGTACAAGACAAGATGGTTTCATGGTTCCCAAAGCAGTTACCACCCATTGATGCTCTGAAAGACTACCACAATAAGGATATTTTTCCGCCTTGCACAGTGTCAAAAAAAACGCGATCGCTTCTTCTATCACCTTTATTCCAACTCTTTTATATGGATGTTGTTCTGGCAACGCTGTAATTCCCTCTGCTGGAGAAGCACAAACCAGCTCATCAATTGGATTTGCCAAAATATCAATTAAGCCGCTATTTAAAGGAAATGAACCCGAACCATAGGTCAACAAAGTTACTTTTTTACCCCGCTTCGCACTGACTGCTGCTGCCATCAAGCCGGCAAATCCACCACCAATCACAATTACATCAGACTTTCTCATTGCGGAGTTCCTCCCTTCACATTGAATCCGACGCCGTATATTCCTCTCGTTATCTCTATTTCTCGCAATGCATTTCCCCAAAGAATAGGTCGAATCCCTTTCCAACGTGCTTGTAAAAAATCCTCTAACTGCTGCAGAGAGTTTTGTTTTCCTGAAATTTTCTCAAAACGTGATAGGACCCCAACACTACGCATCGCACAAAAAATCCCTTGACAAGTTCCCATTCCCATTCTTGTTTTCCGCCGAATATCACTCACTGTATAACTAGTTCCTTCTTGCATGACTTCTTCAATTTCTGCTAATGTTACATTCTCACATTCACAAATCAACTGACGCTCTTGTGGATTTCCTTCTAGCCGCTTCACTACACGTTGAAAGCGTTCTTCTCCCAATCGATTTGCAGCCAGCGCAGTTCCGTAGGCGGGAAAGTACTTTTTCGCCTTGCGTTTCAACTGCTCTGATACATCCTGAATTAAAGGTTCCTGCGCAGTACGGCATACTGCAGATATTTGTAATTTCTCACAAACCAGATCCGTTAATCTTTCTGCCATAAGACGATAAGTCGTAAATTTTCCGCCTGTAATCGTAATCATTCCATATAATCCATCTTCTGCATGGTCTAAAATAACAAAACCTCTCGAAGCACCGCGTCCCTTACCGCCTGACGAACTATATAGAGGTCTGGAACCGGCAAATACTCTCAAAACACGATATTTACGCAAGTTTTCAAAAGTTTTTTCACCAATTTGCAACAAACTTTCTATTTCTCTAAAAGATGAACTCGTATCTTCAGGGTTCTCTACTGCCATAGAAGTTGTGCCCAAAATTGTGATGGAGCCATGCGGGACAAATATATCTCCGTCGGCAGGTACATGCAATCGATTTACGATCCGACTCGTAATTCTTTGGTTAAATGCAATTAATGTTCCCTTATCGGGTTGTACACGCACATCAAGCCCAGCGAGTGCAGCAATTTTTCCAGACCACGGGCCCGCTGCATTGACTACAAATTCACAATAAATAAAATAAGTTCTCCCTGTAAACTGCTCCAGAACTTCAACGCCGGTTACTTTACCATTTTCTGAAAAAATTTTTATAACCTCTGTATAAGTTTTAATACGTCCACCATACCGCCTCGCAGAATCTATGTTTTGCCACGCCATGCGAAAACCATCAATTGCAGCATCAGGCACTCTGTATGCCGACACAATTTTATGTGATAAATTCGGCTCCAACTGGCAAGCCTCTTGCGGTGAAATTGCAACTGCATCTATTCCACTATTCCTGCATCCTTCCACCCACTTTTTTTCAAATTCCACATCATCCTCCGGTAAACGGACAAATAAACCTTCTGTTGCCTCCACACAGGACTTTCCAATCTTTCGTAAAATCTCATTTTCTTCTATGCATTCTCTAGCCGCTTCCTGATCCTTTACAGCGTAACGTGCTCCACTATGCAAAAGTCCATGATAGCGGGAACTGGTTCCATTGACCATATCCAGCTTCTCTAAAAGTAATACATCGACGCCACGCATAGCTAAATCACGCAATATTCCAACGCCGGTTGCTCCACCGCCGATAACAATTACCGTCGCTCTCTCCATGATTACATCCCCTTTATTCACCTTATAAGCGAGCAGAAAGGATCCTCTTGTGAAATTATCCAAGAGAATCCTCCCAGCATGATCTGTTCATGCCTTACAATCAAAATTATTCGGCTTCTTCCCAATGCATGGAATGTTTCACTGCACGCTGCCATCCACGATAAAGTTTATCCGCTTTTTCTTTTTCCATTTCTGGCGTAAAACAATTATCTAGCATCCACTTCTTACTTAATTCGGAATAATCTTTCCAAACTCCAACCGCCAGACCCGCAAGATAAGCTGCGCCTAATGCAGTAGTCTCAATCACCTTTGGACGTTCTACCGGAACACCTAAAATATCGGACTGAAACTGCATTAATAAATTATTTGCACAAGCGCCGCCATCTACTTTCAAGGCTTTAAGCTTGATCCCGGCGTCTTCTTCCATCGCATTTAAAACATCCCGCGTCTGGTACGCCATAGAATCTAACGTAGCTCTGACAATATGTGCTTTTTTTGTACCGCGTGTCAACCCAATAATCGTACCGCGTGCCTGCATATCCCAATAAGGCGCACCAAGTCCCACAAAAGCAGGTACTACATAAACACCGCCCGTATCAGGAACTTTCTTCGCAATCCATTCCGAATCAGAAGCAGCCTCAATCATATGCAGACCATCTCTGAGCCATTGAACAGAAGATCCCGCGATAAAGATACTTCCCTCCAGCGCGTAATTAATTTTTCCATCAATCCCCCATGCAATCGTTGTAACTAATCCATTCTCTGAGGGATGCATTTTTTCGCCTGTATTCATTAACATAAAACAGCCTGTTCCATACGTGTTCTTTGCCATACCAGACTCAAAGCAATTCTGCCCAAACAGCGCAGCCTGCTGATCTCCTGCTACTCCTGCCAATGGTACGTTAGCACCAAATATCCCCGGATCTGTATATCCATAAATTTCACTGGAATTTCTTACTTCTGGCAGCATGTTAGCTGGTATTTCAAGATATCCTAAAAGCGCTTCATCCCATTTCAATTCTTTTATGTTATATAATAAAGTCCTCGATGCATTAGAATAATCTGTCACATGAATCTTTCCACCGCTCAATTTCCAAAGAAGCCATGTATCAATTGTGCCAAAAAGCAATTCTCCATTTTCCGCTTTTTCTCTGGCACCTTCAATATGATCAAGAATCCATCTGATTTTCGTGCCAGAAAAATAGGCGTCAATGACCAATCCGGTTTTTTCTTTAAATTCTTTTTCTAATCCGTTTTTCTTTAATTCATTACTAATTCCAGCAGTTTGTCTGGATTGCCAGACAATTGCATTATAAATAGGTCTTCCTGTCGCCCGTTCCCAGATAACCGTCGTTTCCCGTTGATTGGTGATTCCAATCGCAGCAATATCACTTTCTAATATGCCAGCCCGCTCAACCGCTTCTTTGGCTACAGTAATCTGCGTACTCCAAATTTCCTCAGCATCGTGTTCAACCCAGCCCGGCTTTGGAAAAATTTGTGTAAATTCTCGTTGTGCCATGGCTATAATATTTGACTCATGATCAAAAATAATCGCACGATTACTGGTAGTTCCGGCATCCAGTGCCATCACATATTTGGTTGCCATTTCGCTTCACTCCCCATTCCATTTTATAGATTTTAAAGATAATATTCTCAATGTTTAGAATATTAAGAATTTATGTAGATTAAAATTTATATAATTGCAAATATTTTGGCTATCCATACTGCCGCTACAGCACCAGCCATCGGTGCAACAATGGGAACCCAAGAATAACTCCAATCAGAATCACCTTTGCCGGAAATCGGTAAAATTGCATGTGCAATACGCGGTCCAAGGTCACGAACTGGATTTACAGCATATCCTGTAGGCCCGCAAAACGACAACCCCACTGCCCAGACTGCTAATCCAGCCATATACGTACCCATTCCTGGAATAAATCCATTGGTCCCGGAAACGAATTTATTGCCAAAAGATATGAAAATAAGGAACAGCAGCATACTGGCAAGAAATTCACAAAGCGCATTTGCACCATAATTCCGGATCGCAGGAATCGTACAAAAAACCCCCAACTTTGTAGCCTTATCTTCCGTAGCCTCCCAATGTGGCAAATAAGCAAGCCAAACAATCGTTGCGCCAACAATTCCGCCGAGAAGCTGTGCAATCATAATTTGAATTGCGACGGATAATGAATATGTTCCCATCAATAATTTGTAGAAAGTTACTGCTGTATTCAAGTCTCCTGTATTTCCGACGGCAAGCCCGCAACTGATTCCCATAACCACTGCCATTCCCCATCCTGTATAAACAACAATGGGTCCACCACCAAGACCTTTTGATTTTTTTAAAGATACATTGGCCACAACTCCACAACCAAAGGCTAATAGTACTGCAGTTCCGATAAATTCTCCTAATAAGACTCCATCCATTTTTCATGCCCCCCTATTCAGTTTAATGAATTTTCATAAACATAGGTCATACACACAGATTTTTAATATTCAGAATATTCAGCGGTTTAAATCTCTTTTACTTCACACTCCTTTTTCAGAAATTCATCACCTGAAACTTCTCAGCTTCCTTCACCGACATTTTGATTTTAAAAACTAAATATTGTATTTAATATAAATATTATCATAATATTTCGTACTGTCAATACGTAATTTCGTAAAATATTTTATATTATTATGTTTTTTCGTTTTGTCATTTACTTACTTTAAAATATATCTTATGATATAATATAAATGTTTTATTTTATAAATTAACCACTTTTCCTTCACACAACATCAGATAAAATCGGCTGTAGCAGCGATAAGTATTTTATCTGTCTGCATATAAAATTTGCTAAGTTATCTGTATACGCGTGAACTAAAATGTTAGAGCGTATCAGAACTTAGAATAAGAAGGTGTATACTATTTTGACTCGAGAGGATTATATTAAATCGCTTATAAAATCGCATGGTTATAATTTAAAAGAATTTGCCACGCAAATTAACATGCCCTACACAACTTTATTATCTATTTTAAACGGATCCATTGGCGGTGCGGCTGTGGATAATGTATTAAAAATCTGCCATGCGCTCCATATAAAAATTGAAGACTTGGATCACTTCGGAACAGAAGCTCAAATTCTGCCTAATCATCAAAAAGATGAACAAGATATTGATCCCTTTCTGTTAAAACTCATCCGTGAACTTTCTCCTGAGAAACGCATTGCACTTAAAATACTTTTAACACATATGTAATTTGATAAAACAAAGAGAGGATGATGCACCAAAAAACTGCATCATCCTCTCTTTGTTTTATTACAACGAAATACGCAAATTCTCATAAACTTCTCTATTGCTTTTCCATTATATAAATAAATATTTGCTTTTCCACAGATAATACGATATTCTACAATAAATATAATTATTTTAATAGATAGGTGGCTACGATGAGCGTATTAAATGTAGAAAATGTATCACATGGTTTTGGTGCAAGAACCATTTTGGAGGACGCTTCCTTCCGATTATTAAAAGGTGAACATGTTGGGTTGATCGGAGCAAATGGCGAGGGAAAATCAACCTTTCTAAATATTATTACCGGGCAATTACAGCCCGATCAAGGAAAAGTCACTTGGTCAAATCGTGTAACTGTTGGTTATTTAGATCAGCATGCTGTGCTAAAAAAAGGAATGAGCATTCGTGAAGTACTCCGTACGGCTTTCGATGAAATGTACAAATTAGAAGCCGAAATGATCGGAATTTACGATAAGATGGGTGACGCTGCTTCAGACGAACTCGACAAAATGATGACGGATGTCGGCGAAATTCAAGATATTTTAGACCACAACAGTTTTTATATGATCGACGCGAAAATTGAAGAAATCGCCAATGGTCTTGGCTTACGTGATATCGGACTGGATAAAGACGTAACGGATCTTAGCGGCGGACAACGCACAAAAGTCTTATTAACAAAACTTTTATTGCAAAACCCTACGATTTTAATTCTCGATGAACCGACAAACTATTTAGATGTAGAGCATATTGACTGGCTGACGAATTATTTGAAAAACTATGAGAATGCTTTCATTCTCGTATCACATGATATCGCATTTTTAAATAATGTAATCAACGTCATTTATCATGTTGAAAATGCCACTTTAACACGATATACCGGCGACTATACACAATTTCAAGCGATGCATGAAATGCGTAAAAAACAAGAAAATGCTGCGTTTGAACGACAACAGCAGGAAATTGACCGTTTAGAAGATTTCATTGCCAGAAATAAAGCCCGTGTTGCTACACGCGGCATGGCAAACAGCCGGCAAAAACGTTTAGACAAAATGGAAATCATCGAAAAACCAAAAGAAAAGCCAAAACCTCATTTTCATTTTAAAGAAGCAAGAACACCAAGTCGTTTCGTAATCGAAGCCAAGCAGCTTGTACTCGGTTATGACGAACCACTCACAAAGCCCGTCGATATCGTACTTGAACGCGGACAAAAGATTGCCATTCGCGGCGTAAATGGCTTAGGTAAAACTACATTACTTAAAACATTACTTGGAAAAATCCAACCAATTTCCGGTAAAATAGAACTCGGTGAATTTTTAGAACCAGGTTATTTTGAGCAAGAATCTAGCCGCGACAATGATAATACAGCGCTTGAAGATGTTTGGGCCCAGTATCCCGGCATGAGTAACTACGAAGTACGTGCCGCACTCGCTAACTGTGGTTTAACCAACGAACACATCACCAGTAAAATGATGGTTTTAAGCGGCGGCGAAGCTGCCAAAGTCCGCCTGTGCAAAGTTATGCAAAGCAAGATTAATTTACTGGTATTAGATGAACCGACAAACCACTTAGATGTGGAAGCAAAGGAAGAGCTAAAACGCGCCTTAATGGATTTTAAAGGCACAATTCTCCTCGTATCCCATGAACCTGAATTTTATGAAGGCTGGGTAACCGATGTATGGAACGTCGAAGGTTGGACAACAAAAATCGTTTAAAGATAAAAAATCAGGGAATGTAAAATCGTTTTCAATTACTGTAAACGATTTTACATTCCCTTTTTCTTATCATGTACATAATGCTTAGATTTCTTTGATGATAATGTGCTGAAGTAAATCATCAACTACACTTTTTCTAACAAATCCACTTTCTTCTTCCAAGGCATTTGCAGTTCCGCAGGCAGAAGCAAATTTAAGTGCATCCAGTAGCGGATATTCTTTCTGCACAGCAACTGCCATGCCAGCTACATAGGCATCTCCCGAGCCGATTGGATTTATCGCTTTTACGTTTGGTACATCTACTTTATATATTTTGTCCCTATATCCAATAACAGCTCCATCGGCACCTAAAGATATGACAACGATTTGAATACCAAATTGAAGAAAATTTCTTATTTCATTTATTGCATCATGGATATTTCGAATCTTCCGTCCAGTCAGCGCTTCAACTTCATCCTGATTAGGCTTAATAAAATAGGGCTTAGCTTGTATCCCATTTTTTAAAAGTTCACCACTTGCATCTAAAAATACTTTTTTTCCATACTCCTTGGCAATTCCCGTTAAAAGCTCATAAAAATCATTTGGCACATTTTTAGGAGCACTTCCTGAAATAACAACAATTTCGACCGCATGAATCAGTTCACTATATGTATCGATAAAATACTGCTGATCAGCAGCAGTAATTTCTGGTCCTGGTTCTAATATTTCTGTTTGTATTCCATCATCCGAAATAAAAGCCAAACACGATCGTGTCTCTCCTTGGATTTTTACAAAGTCTTGTTTTATTCCGTACGCTCTTAATTTTTCTTCAATAAAAGTTCCCGTTTTTCCTCCAAGAAATCCTGTCACAATACACGCTTCATCTAAAATGGTCATGACATTTGCAACATGGATTCCTTTTCCGCCGGGTGTATTCTCAACATGCTTCGCTCTTATCACTTTACCTTTGGCAATATCGGCAATTTCATAACGTTTGTCCATCGAAGCATTTAAATTCACCACTAAAACCATTTACCTATCCTCCTATGATGTCTAAGGCTATCTAATATCGATCAGAACTGCCACATATTTTAATTTTATGCTGCACAATTTTTTTCATTGCCTCTTTTGCCGGTGTTAAATATTTTCTAGGATCATTGGCGTTTGGATTTTGGATAAAGTAATCTTTTATTGCATTAGAAAATGGAATTTTTAGATCAGTAGCAATATTTACTTTGCAAATCCCCATTGAAATTGCCTGCTCTACTAACGCATCCGGTACATCAGAAGCTCCATGTAATACCAATGGAATCCTTACTTTTTCTCTAATTTTTTGCAAACGTTCAAAATCTAGTTTCGGTTTTCCTTTATATAATCCATGTGCTGTACCAATAGCAATAGCCAGGGAATCAATTCCTGTTCTCCGGGCAAAAGTTGCTGCATCCTCAGGATTGGTATACATGCTGTCTTTTTCATCTACAACCAAGTCGTCTTCTATCCCAACGAGTTTACCAAGTTCGGCTTCTACCGTTGCATCGTATCGATGTGCATAAGCTACCACGTCTTTTACTTTTGCAATATTCTCCTCAAAGGCTTCTTTTGAAGCATCCATCATGCATGATTTAAAGCCCACATCAATCGCCTGTTTGATTTTTGAAATGTCTTCAAAATGATCTAAATGAATTGCAATTGGAGTATCCGTGTTTTTTGCGGCCGAGTTTGCCATTGCTACCACATACTCAGCTCGTGCATAATCAATCGTTGATGGTGTTACCGCAATAATAACCGGTGACTTCATTTCTTTTGCAGTGTCAGCAACAACTTGCAACGTTTCTAAGTTATGAATATTAAACGCAGGTACTGCATATTTATTTTTTTGTGCATTCATTAACATTTCTCTGGTCGATACGATTGTTTTCATTTACAAAACCTCCTGAAATTTAAAGAATAAAGGCTCTCCTTTGCTAGCTTTGTGAATTCTCACTTAGCCTATTGGGTGAGCCTTTAATTTTAGCTATTTAAAAAACATACATTACCTTTAAAGATTTTTCATCCTTACTGAGCATTGTTTCAAAAGCTTTATACCCATCTTCTAATTTAAATTTATGCGTTATCATATCATCCACTTTGATTTTTCCGGAATCCAAATACTCAACGGCTGCTGTCCACTCTGTACCAGGAAACGGTGCAGAATAACTCATCCATGAACCAGTTACCTGCAGCTCACCACGTAAAATCAATTCAAAGTTTTTTGCTTCAATGTTTACATCATTGTGCGCCGTACCTACATAAACAATCGTGCCTAATTTATTTACCAGCGTTAATACTTCATTCTGAATAAAGTTAATACCAGCAGTTTCAAAAATATAATCAACTTTTCCATGCGCAGAAAAATATTCTTTTACGTTTGTATGCAATGGATTGATCGTTTTATAAGCGCCCAAATTTCTAGCCAACCCTAACTTATAATCATCAATGTCTATCACATATACTTTTCCTATGCCTTTTGCTAATAAACATTGCATCACCAAAATACCAATCGTACCACAGCCATAGACAATTGCTTTTTTACCACCTTGAATCGTTGCTCTTTCCACCCCATGAATGGCAACAGTGATTGGTTCTATACATGCCGCTTGCGCATAGCTTACTTTTTCCGATATTTTTATAACATTTTTACTTGGTACAACAACGTATTCTGCCATTGCGCCATTTTCTCGGGAACCAATAAAGGAATACTGTGTACACATTGCAGGTTTTCCCTTTTGACAGTTTTCACATTTTTCACAGGGAATGAGCGGCGCCGCTGTCACCCGATCTCCGATCTTACAATTGGCTACCTTGTATCCGACTTGCACAATATCTCCAGAAAACTCGTGTCCAATGACAATAGGATACTGATGCACGCCACCATCTTTTGCTCTTGGGATATCAGAACCGCAAATCCCACACGCTCTTACTTTAATCAACACTTTATCAGCTGTTACTTCAGGTTTTGGGATATCTTGATAAACAAGTTTTTTCATACCTTCTACAACCAATGCTTTCATTGTTGCCATTATTTAGCCATCCCCTTTTGAACTTCCCTAACCTCAGCAACAGCCATTTTCTGTTGTCCTTTTTTATACCAAAAATAAGTAAATACGACACAAGCAAGATAAAAACCGCCAACACAAAGGAGTCCAGTTACATTTGTTGTATGGAATACTTGCGTTAAAATATAAGTAATGGGGCTGCCACCTTGGTCAAGAGAGGCAATTTTCGCACTTGCATCTGTCAATTGGCCTGCATTTTTTGCTAATATTGTATGTAAACCAATCGTCTGGTTTGCTATCCAAATTGTAAAACTCATGACCACCGAGCCAGTAATGATGGTTCTAAACAAATTTCCACCATGAACCCCAACCGCCATTGCTACAAAGAAACCAATCGTTGCTAAATCACCAAAAGGAAGAATTTGATTTCCGGGAATAATTGCTGCTAAAAATATCGTAATTGGAATAAACAAAAGCGAAGCTGTTACCACGACCGGGTCCCCAAGTAGCAATGCACAATCAAGGCCAATGTAGAATTTACTATTTTTAAAACGCTTTTGTAACATTGCTTTTGCTGCTTCTGAAACAGGAAGCAACCCGGTCATAATATGTTTTACTACCTGTGGCATAAGAATGATAACCGAGGCCATTTGAATACCCAACGTTAAGATTCCCCGTACATCATATCCTGCAAGAATCCCAATCATAACGCCCATAATGGCTCCCATAATTGCAGGGTCACCAATAACACCAAATCGTTTTTCGATTTGCCCCGGATTAATGTTAATATCTTTAATCACTGGAATTCTATCTAATAAACAATTAATGGGTACTGAAATTGGTGCGAGGTAACCAGTTGTACCATGTGGCAACGCAATGCCCTCTAATCCGAAATAATCTTCTGCAATTGGTGCAAACCAATCGCCCAGCTTATAAGCAAATGCCGCATGTAGGATAACCCCGACAATACCAAGGGCATAGCTACCGGTTGCAATATGAACCAGTGCACCTGTAAAAGCAAAATGCCAAATATTCCAAATATCAATATTAACGACTCTCGTCATTCTTAATGCCAGCATGACCAGGTTGACTGCAATAGCAACTGGAATTGCAACCAATGCAATATCGCTTGCCCATGTCATGGGTGAAGACCCCGGCCAACCAATATCAATGATACTCATGCTAATACCAAAGTTTTCAGACATGGCAACTGCAGCCTTTGCCAAATTATTTAGCATTAAACTAATTACCAATCCAATACCAATAAAACCAATGCCAATCGAAATACCAGACTTTAAAGCTTTACCAATGGATTGCCCTAAGCATAACGCTACAATAAAAATAACAATTGGCAGCATAACTGCCGGTCCCAAATCTACAAAGTACTGTACAAAAGATAATATTTCCATTATAAATGCACCCTCCCATAAGTTTTATTAGAGTTAAAAATTATTTTAAATATCCTAATATTTTCTCTTCTGTTTCTGCTTTATTGATCCCCGTTAAAAAAGCCATACCATTTACATAGGGCAACCCATAATCTCTTTTGATTTTCATCGTAGTTACAATTAAATCTATCCCTTGTAAACTACTTTCAATTTCAGACATTCGAATTTGTAAAATTTCCACTTCAATACCATTTGCCTTGCACAGCTCTTTAATCTCATTTGCCGCAACGGTCGATGTTGCTACCGCACCACCACAAGCTACAATTACTTTTTTCATACTCGTTCCTCCTCAGATTTATCTTTTAACTTACTTAGCATCAGATTTTTAATTTCTTCTTCGTTACTGGAATTTAACAATACATCAATACAGCTCTCTTCCTGCAACATTGCAAATAATTTTTGCAGCATCGTTAAATGCTGATTGCTTTCCTTTAATGCCAGCAAAAATATCAGGTTGACCGCCACGGTTTCATCACTATTTTCCATGCGATGAAACACAACTGAATCAGCCAATTGCAATATCGCAATTCCATTTTTCACTACAGTTTTTTCGGGACTTGCATGTGGTATGGCAATTCCATTTTTCAGCAACTTTATTCCTGTAGGAAAATTGACTTCTCTTTTTAAAACATTCTCAATATATGCCGGTTTTATATACCCTTTTTCCAGCAAACACTGTCCTAATTTTCGAATTGCCGCTTTCCTGTCGCTCACATTTTCCTTAAGGCGAATTAGATCTGTTGTAATAAACCCTTCTATATTCACAAAGTCCACCTTCTCCTAAAACTTTTCATAAATTTTTGATAAGATTTTTCTCTAATCAGAGCCTTAACTCCATTTTCTTTAACCAAATATTCAAACAATTTCAAAAAAACAGTTTCCCATAAAGCAGCGTTATCTTTTGCTATATTGATTAAAAACACGACTTGCACAGGCTGTTCATCCCATAGAATCGGTTTATCCAAAATCAAAATTGCAATCGAAGATAGATCCATATCGTTATACATTGGATGCGGTATTGCGACTAAATTGCCGATTTCAGTGGATGATGCTCCTTCTCTTTCAAATACAGAAAGTTTGGTTTGCTCACTCATATACTTTCTCTTGATCATCTCATTTGTCATAAAATCTAAAACTTCTTGTTTATTTTTAAACGGCATATTTTTATAGAAACAATCTTCACTGAAAAATTTCTCATACGCGATCTCCTCATGTATCCCCGCCCTAAAAAGATAATTCTCAATGCTGTCTAATTCATTTTTATTTAATAAATTTGTTACGCGCATAATCTTTTCAGACTGTATATGTTCTATCGGTATCGTTGTCAAAATGATATCAATATCATTTACTGCGATTTCATCAAGTTCATACCCAGCTATCGTTTTAACGACTTGAATCTGATTTTTAAAATGTTCTTCTATTTTGGTTTTTATTAAAATTGCAGTCCCAATTCCCGTTGCACATACAATAATTGCTTTCTTTAAATTTGCCTCATCTTTTATCCCTTTACGGCTTAAAGCCGCACCAAAATGAATGGCAATATACCCAATCTCATTTTCATCTACATGAATCGTTTCCATTTTCTCAATGACACTGCTTGCAATTACTGCGATCTGAAAAGCTAATGGATATTCACTTTTAATCACTTCTAAAACTTCATTCCGAATATTCATCTGAAATTTCATTCTTGTAAGCGCGGCTTTGAGATGGAGCATCAGTCCTTTGATTAAATTTTGATCACTAGAAAAATCAATTTTCACAACTTCATCTATTTTAAATAAAATCTGCTTCAGCATATCTTCAATATGATCTGTCGGTTCCTCAGAACTTACATCTAAATATTTTTTACTTGCAATTAAATGCTGTGCAATATAATAAATTTCACTCATTGCAATATCGATATTTAACTGTTTGTAAATTTCCTCAATGATTCCCTTAGCAACCTGAAATTCTATTGTTTTTTCAATCTTTTTTGCCTGACTAATCGTATACACAATTTGATTTTCATATTTAGCTCGTTTAATTGCAATCGCCGTATGAATCAATAGATTTTTAATCGATATATCCGTCAATTTCATAGATTTGGCGGCTGTTACAGCAAGAATAATCTCTTGAATTTTATCCAGCGCAATTTCTTTAAAAAACTCTCGATAAAATTGATTTGTATAAATAAACGCCTGCTGCTCGCGATTAAATATATACTCCGAAATACAATATCTAAGCTGGGCTTCATTCCCTGAAATCTGTATCCCTTTACTTTTATAACGAATAACCCGAAGGGCATACTTTGCTATTTTTTTCTCGACTTCTTTCAGGCTGAGTTTCAGTGTTGATATACTAATAAACATCTCATCTGCTAAATCCATTTGCGTAATTTGCTTATTCTGCAATGCATTAAACAACAGTTTTTTAATAATATAAAACACCCTCGCCTCGTTTGATGTTAAATTCACTCTATTTACTGCTTGATCGATAAACCCCATTTCTTTAAAAGACTCTTGATTCGTAACAATCAAACTATAGCCAGCTCTACTCGTTGAGTGAACCGCCGCCCCCTTATCTTTCAAATAACTATGCAAACTCTTCATATCACTACGAATGGTTCTTGACGATACCCCCACCAGTTTGGACAATTCTTCGCCTGTAATACCTGCATCATGTTTCATCAACAATTTAAAAATTTTTAAAATTCGCTCGTTTGGTGTATTCATGTCATCACCCCTCTGGCTTAATTTTAGTTTAGCAATCATTCCATTCATAGCATAGTTCATCTATTTCCTTCCATCAAGGAAACATGCTGACCATACGATTTAGATATTTTCAAACACTTGATAAATGACGGAAATAGAGTTTCTACAAGTAAATAAATTCAGCTAAAGTCTTTCAGATCTTTATTGTTTTCGTGTAATTATTTTTACATAGTATTACTTTTTTGATTTTTTACTTCATGTATCAATGATCATACACACTACATATTTCCCTTTTAAAAAGTCATACTAAATTTTATTGGAGTCTTTTATTTTTCTTAAAATTTTATTAAATTCTCTACTTTGACCTTTTGACTTTTTCAATTATTTGCGCTATAATAAAGGCGTAAGGAAGAATCATCCATAGCCAACGCTATGCTGATTCTTGTCAATAAAATAGTTAAGGGGGAAGAGAGTATGTTTGATTTAGTACCATTCCGATCTCAAGGCAATATTGCTAAAAAAGGAGATGCTTTCGACCGTCTATTCGATTACTTTTTAGAGCAACCGTTTAGCGCAATGGGCAAGCTCCATTCTACATTTAAGGTGGATGTCAAAGATAACGGTTCTGTATATGAATTGGTCGCTGAACTACCGGGTATCCAAAAGGAAGATATTGCATTGCAGTATGAAAACAACTATTTAACAATCACTGCAAAGCGTGAAGAACAATCTGAAGATAAAAATGAAAACTATGTTTGCCGTGAACGCCATTTCGGTTCTATGCAGCGCAGCTTTTTCATTAGCGATATTGCCAGAGAAAACATCACCGCAGAATTTAAAGATGGTGTACTAAAGGTGGCTTTGCCAAAAGTGAATCCAAACGAGAATTATAAACAAATTGAAATTCATTGAGTCGAGACTAAAAACCTACCGCATAAATACGAAGCTGCTGAAAAAGTCTGTATTCAAAAAATCCAAGCAAAAAGAGGCCGTTAAAACGCACAAATGCGTTTTAACGGCCTCTTTTCTATGTGACTACACATTTTTTCTCCTTATTACATAGTACACCTTTCCTTACATTACATTGTAGAAATAATAAACCACATACGGATTATACCTCTCCCTCAGCAATCAGCTTTGCTGCTGCTGCTGCCATTCCGACATCATCATGTCCAACACCTGGGACCCTAATTAATTGCCAATGAAAAGGTACGCCCAATTCTGCTGCTTTTGCTTTTGCTTCCTCAAAGAATTGGCTTCCCCGTTCAAAACGATTTGCCCCTTGTGCATCCGCCTCTGGTGTTTTACGAAGTACCTTACTTCTTTTAATATCCTGCTCACCTAATAAAATCGTTACTGGTTTTGCAAATGCTTGCGCCAGCTCTTCTTTGTTCATCGACATATTTTTAATTCCATAAGGAAAATCTACAGTTGTATCTGGCATCGAATACCAGCCAGCATTCGCTGAAATGATTCTCTTCGCCTGTGTTTGTCCGCCGAAAAGTACATATCTATGGACTAACTGTGCACCAGCTGAATGTCCGAAAACTGCAACGTTATTACCCGTGGCGCCCGATCGTATCCGTGCTTCAGCAATCACATGGTTAATCACCGGAAAAACCCATTGATTTTTGGGTTGTAAATTTCCTTTATCATGATCCGTATCTGATACATTTCCTGTATTATAGTAACGCACCCCCGGGTACTTTGCTTCAGAATATTGTGGACATACGACCAATAAATTATACTGATCTGCATATGTCTTCCAGCCATCACGATACTCCTCTGCATTACGCTGCAACCCATGCTGTACAATAACAATTGGTTTATCCGGAGTCCATCCGGCTGGACGATAATAAAAAACCTGAAGATCATCCTTATTAACACCTGTAGTTTCCGGCATCGTAAACATGCCTGACCCGATATCCAATGATGCCGCTTTTTGTGGACTAGCAGCACAACCGACTGCCATCAGTAATAGAATAAAAAGACAAATAATAACCATATATACTTTAGAAAATTTATTTTTCATCCAGGAAGCCTCCAATTTTAAGGTTTCTTTTTACTTCGTCTCAATCTGAATATTTCGCTCATATCATTTCCCTAAAATTCTTCTTAAAGAACTCGTTAAAAGAAAAGAAAACTAGCAATCGTCGTAGCCAACAATGCCCCTGCCATAGGGATTGCTGTTCTTTTTGCAATATCAATGGGTGAAACCATGGCCAAGCCCGCAACTGCAACACAAACACCAGAAATCGGCGAAACCGCCCGGGCAATCGTACCGGAAAACTGCATCGGAAGCAAAACGTGAGCTGGATCAATATTCATGCGCTCGGCTATTGCAGGCACTAATCCGGCAAAAGAAAAGAGAGAAGCATCTCCTGAACCTGTTAAGAGTGATGCACCAGTAATGACGCCCTGCATAACAATAATCATCGACCATGAGCCCACCCCTGCTGTTTCTGTTGCCTCAATAATATGATGAATTGCTCCAATGACAGTTAACCCTGTTGAAAAAGTTTCAGCCGCTATTATCAAGGTAACGACCGATGCAAAAGAACTTCCCATCCCATCAAAAAAACTTTGCACACTGCCAAACACCGTTTGTGCATTTCTATGACGAATATACTCAAATACCATACTAATAAACATTCCAATTAAAATTGAACTAATCAGTGTCATTTTTGCCTTGGAACCAAATACAGGATTGAACACAAAAATTAAAATCAGTGGCAGTATCGGCAATAAAGCATATATAGCTGGTGGTAAATTCTTACCGTCTTCCTGCTGCAGTTCGATTGTTTCTTCCTTCCGAACTGCTATATGTCCACTCCTTTTATCAAACCATTTCTGCGTAAAATAATGCAAAATTGCAATAAGCGGCAAAACAATTGCCACAATTGGCAACTGATAGTTCAAAAAATACACCATGGCTTCTATCCCGGAGTTCTTAGCTACCAATTGAGAAGATGCGGCTACCGGTCCAAGATCAATACAAGAAGTCGTAACAATCACCGCTGCCGCTGCCGCTCGGCTGGCACCTAAGCTTACAAGGATCGGAAACATAGTCCCCATCAATAATACACCTAAGCCAGCTGCACTTGTAATCGCCATCTTCATGATCTGCCCAACAAAAAAACCTAATGCAAGTACAAGATAAGGTGAACGAACACATTTCAGTGGTTTAACACCTAAATTGACAAACACTTTATTAGCTCCTATCTTATCCATAAATCGCACATATCCGGCTACCGACATAATCATAAGCCCCAGCCCGGCAACCCGCTTACTCATTAAATCTTCGACTACCTTAAAAATATCAAACCAGCCTATTCCTAAGCTTTGTTTATTGGCAATAATTCCTTTTCCCATCAGTAGTGCACAGCCGAGCAATACCAAACCGCCCAGTAGAATAATTGGCTGTGGTTTATATTTTTTTATTACAAAAAAGCCCATTCCCATAGTAACAACCGCTGCAATAAAGATCTCCAGCATCAAATGATCCCTCCAACTTTAAACTTATAAACTCCTTTATCAATTACATTTACTAAGCTAATATTTTAAATTCCCGTGACTTAAACGCTAAAATTAAGCTTTCTATGCCATCATACTTTTTCTCTTAAAATATGCATTAACGTTCTACACAAAAGTTCATATCGTGGTATAATCGTATCAATTTCCATATATTCTCCTGAGCTATGCGCCCCGCCACCAACTGGGCCTAATCCATCAATCGTCGGTGTACCTATTGCTGCGGCAAAACTTCCATCAGAACCGCCTCCACTTGCCATCCAGCCAAAATCCACACCGATTTCTGCCCCGATATCATCAATTACCTGACAAAGCTGCATCGTCTTTTCTGTCGGCAGCATTGGCGGACGCGTTATCCCACCAGTAAACTCTGCTGTTGTTCCCTCTATATGCGGATTCGCTATCAAATCTTGCATCAGAAGTTCAATGGCTTTTGCTTCCTCCACATCGTAATAACGAATATCCAGTGCTGCTTTTGCTTCGGCGGGAACTGCACTAATTGAATCTCCACCTGACACCATCCCAATATTCAGTGTGGTTTCTTTCACATAATCGGTACGCCCTTGCAACGCCAGTATCCAATGCGCCAACTCCTCAATCGCATTTCTGCCACTTTTATGATCAACACCAGCATGCGCTGCCACGCCATGAACTGTAATATAATAACGCCCAATGCCTTTTCGCTTATTGACCAGATTACCATTGGCACGACCTGCTTCTAACACAAGCACATATCGGCTTTTTTTTGCCAGAGATTGCGAGTAGTGTTGTGAATATTTGGAGCTAATTCCCTCATGATCACTATTTAGAAACACGCAAACGGCTTTATCTTCAAGTTCACCTTGCTGTGTTAAATACTGCAATGCATAAAATCCACTAAGCATCCCAGCTTTGCAATCAATAACACCAGGACCATATGCACGATTTCCACGAATCGAGAAAGGACGTTGTTTTGCTGTTCCTACCGGAAAAACTGTATCCATATGAGCTAGGATTAAAACATCATAATGAGAAGCCTCACCATTGGTAATTTCCAGACAAGGGCCAATACTTGGTGCGAATTGATGCTTTTTTACCCGCCACCCAATACTTTCATATTTTTCTTTCATCATATTAGCGATCCGTGTTGTTCCCATGGATTCAGATGAAACACTATCAACGTTTACCATGTCTTTCAATTCTTCTAAATATTGCGATAATTCGAATGTCTTCATTTTATACCTCATTTCTTGCTCCTAAATTAAATTAAAATCCTCATCCTTTTCATGTACATCCTAATCGTTTTTACAGGATCAATTTGATTTCATCATACAAAGATTCTAGATGAAAGTACAATTCGTATTTCTACTATTGTTATTAGTAAAAATAATTTGATTAATAATCACAGTTAATGATATTATAGTAAAATATAATATCAAAGTTGGGACAGTATCGTTAAATGACTTAATTTAAAGGTGATTTTATGCTATTAAAACAAATTCAATATTTTATGGCAGTTGCCGAGTGTAAACATTTCACACGTGCTGCTGATCGTCTTTTCGTCTCACAATCCGCCTTATCACAACAAATTACCAAACTAGAAAATGACCTTTGCGTTAAACTCATCAACCGCATTAATCATCCTATAGAATTGACACCCGCCGGACAAGATTTTATGCAATACGCGATCAAAATTCTTGATGACATCTCGGCATTGCAAAATCAGTTGCAAAAATATCGTCCGTGCCAAGGACAAAATACCATTCGCATTGGTATGATTACAGGACTTGGCAATATCAATATCGCGGATATCCTCTCCTCGTTCAATACTAAATTTTCAGATATTAATTTTACCTTGACCAATAACCTGAGTAAGGAGCTTTGCCGCAAACTAAATGATGACGAACTTGATTTGGCACTTTTTGCTGCACCCTACAACATCAAAGATTATGATTTTGATTTCATCTCACTAGGAAAAGAAGATTTTGTTTGCATTGTCCCTAAGCTCCATTCCTTTGCCCAAAAGAAGATGCTTAATCTTAAAGACGCCAAAGATGAAAAATTCATTTTTCCTTCACCCGAAAATGTATCCTATGACATCTTCCTGACCGAATGCCGCAGATCTGGGTTCTCCCCCCATATTATCAGCTATTGTAACGAACCGGGCCGCAGAGTTGATCTGGTAAACGCAGGTCTAGGTATATCGCTGATCTCTCTGAGTGGTCTGCAATACTACAACTGCCCTGATATTACCGTTCTCCCGCTCGCTAAACCTTTTTATAAACACATCGTGCTCGCCCGCAAAAAACAGAAGCACACATTTTCATCACTTCAAACATTTTGGAATTATATACAAAAATACGAGGCTGACTATCATTATGTGTAAGCTCACTTATCCCCAAGAAGCCAAAATGGTAATTTCTAACATGAAAATTTTTTGTTAAAAATAAAGTCGGACATTTTTTCATCGTCATCTTTTTACCAATTAAGCTTACATATTTCCTTAAAAATAAAAAAGAAACGCCCGCCACGTTCATACAGAATTCAGCAGGAGTTTCTTTTTTTATTTTTATATTCTATTTATCCATTATTTCTATGAATTTTTTTCAATAGTTTATTAAGTGTCAAACTAGCAATCCATAGAAAAAACTTCAATAAAAAATCATGTTTTGCCTACTTTTGCTTGCAATCGATAAAAATTGTAATATAATTAGAAATAGGTGGAAATTAAAAAAGTCGCCGTGTCCCAAGAGTGGTGGAACACTCTTAGGCACGAGCAGGTGTCCGAAGCACCTACACGTAACAGCTAACTGTCTACGACGACAATTTATTATACCTTGCTTTTCCTTTTATTACAAGGGAGGCGTCTGTTTGCTCGGTATAATACAATTGAAGTTTTAGCAGAGGCTTAGCGTCTGCATGCAATCAAGATATAGCACTGCGCATGTGTAGGTTGAATAAACCTTCGCATGCGCTTTTTTAATTTCCCCTGAAACAAACTGTATGTTGGTTTCTTCTATCTACCTTAGCCAATAGGAGAAACCACATGCAGGATGATGATGGGGGGATATAAATTGGTATCAGTACAAGCCAGTAAAAATTTGCAGTCAATGCAGCATACCAGCCTGTGGCGGGGAGCCATCCTCGCCACCGCAAAAGGAAAAAGTTCGCTCTATTTACATAGAACAAGATATGTGTTCTTGGAAAATAGAGGTTCTATACATGTATAAAACCTACCGAACAACAAAAGACACGATTATCGGTGAAGAATCGGAAAATACCGATCTTACAGTTAAATTAATTACAGATTTAGATAAGAAAGAATACATGCTGATCAAACAGCAAGATGACGTTACGATCTATAATCTTTCGTTAGTTGGTCGAGTCACTGAAATAGTGGACGACGTTTCATTCGAAGAATATAGAGATCTTACCTACGCCAGATTAGACAAAGAACTATTATCACAGGGCATTACCCCCAAGAGAATGCATTCTCTAAAGCTCTACCGAAAATATATCATGGACAAAAGCACACCTAGCAGTTAATCCCTGCTAGGTGCACTTTTATCTGTACGAATGAGAGACTTCTAAAGACAAGAGAATACTCATTTTTGTCTAAAAACTAATAGCATGCTAGGGTTCCGGCGAACAGAAATGCTCAAATGTTAGACGCAACAAGAAGATTGTGAAATAGTCGTTTTTTACACGATCCGTTACAGCACCACTCTATCTGTAGGTAATTCTCCTCTTTTTATATGATAAAATGTTTTTTCATAAAATCTACGCTATAATTTTCTGATTCTTTTAAGGTTTTTTGCATATCTTTATCGTGCGTAAGTATAACAACATTTTTATCTTCAAATGCATATAAACAATATAATATTAGTAAATCAGCAATATCATTCGTTTTTAACTTTGCATCTGAATAAAATGTTTGTATTACTTTTTTCATAAAATGGTTTAATGTTATATCCATATTTTTAAAAATAGGTTCATTTTCTAAATGCATTTTTAAAAATAGTAAATTGTTTTTTAGTGCATTTTTATACTTCGAATTTTTGAAAACAGAGCATCTATTTTTTTTATTACTAATCCATAAAAATAAATCGTCTTGCTCTGGTAAGTTAATAGTATTGGAATTACCTAAATAAAACTTACATAATAGAATTAGTGTAAACCGCTTAATATCTGAATCGAATGCGGCTTTTACTATTTTTTTAGCCGATCTATCTTGATATCCATTTATATATAAATTTCTATACCTACTTACAAAAAAATTTGGGTTTTTTGTTAATTTTTCTTTAAAAAATTCACGAATTTTTATTGATTGGTTTATACATGTTGAATTAGTATCAATTATACAAAAAAGGATAATTGATAAAATTGAGTAAAAAATTTGAGCTGTAAATTCAGCTTCAATTTTAATTTTTCTTACTTGAATATTATCAATTAGATCAGAAATTTCATCTAGACTTGTACTGTTTTTAATAAAGTCTATTTCTTCATTTTCTATAGATAAATTACTTGTATTAATATATGAGAAATCTTTATCAATACTATCAAAAACTGTTTTTATGACTTTAAAATTTTTTCTAAAATAAATAACTACTTCAGCTACCGTTACAGATGTCAAATAGGAGTCATAATTTTGTACAATTTCTTTGAGTTTAAGTTTTTGTACAGTATTTTCTCTTAGCTCTAAGTAATTATAGAACATATTTGTATCAAAAATTATCTTTTCCATGTTACCCTTCCAAGTTTTTATTCAAATAAATGTTATTGAAAAACTCAGTCATCATTTATAAAGTTCTCCAATGCTCTGTTAAGAATCCAAAGGAATGTATACCTTTTCCTCAAAAACTATCAAAATAAAATTTAATCCATGTAAACAAACTAATAATTAAAAAGTAACCCTAATTTCTAAAAAAAATAAATTTTTATGTATTTTATTGTTATATTCTTGAATCGACAATAGACAAAGGAACTTTTACATTGTCTACTGCTTCTATTCACGAATAGTTAGTTAAAATAAAAAGTCTAGGTTCGCTTCATATCATGAACCTAGACTTTTTCATAAGATTTACGATACTTTTGATATCTTTTTATATACAATATTATCTAATTGTTCATTCGTTAAACATAATTCTAATAAAAGTGATTTTTTTATCATACGTTTTCTGAATTGAAGTAATGAATTTGGATTCTTGCGTGAATAATCTTCTACATATTGTTTATGAGGAGTTCCTCTTACTTCGTCTTCGTATATAGCTTTTTTCGATGGCTTTTCATAATACATATTTCCAAATTTATCTTGTTTAATTTTCGCTAAGCTAGTTTTATTGGCTTGATGATAATCCTGTCTCTCAACTAAAATTTTTTGTTGAAGGTATTCTCTTACAGAATAAGCAAATCTTTGACGAACAAAAAATTTAGGTACTAACATTAATGTTATGTTACCTGCTTTCAATGGATATTCTTCTAATAAATTCCACGAAAGGGTATCTTTATCCCAATAACTACCAATAATTTCTTTTTTACTCTCAAGGGCAATTTTATGTTTGCAACATTGAGCCTTAGTAAATTGATAAAGTTCTTTTCTAAGAATATTTGTTATCAAGTCCGACATTCTATCTTCCGCAAAATTATCAATAAAAAGACTTAGATCCTTGTGACTTTTAACAAGACCATCCGAAATTAGATTTTTTTCATATACTTGTTTAAAAATTTTGTGTAAAATGTCCGAAGATGCTCCTTTACCACTTGACTGTTTGCGAGAAAGACCTAATTTAGTTTCATTTGGTTCATGTCCGAAATCAAGTAGTGCTTGAAGTCCGTTATCATCATTAGTTTTGCAACATTCGAATACACGGTTAAAAAAACTATTTAGAACTATTGTACAGTGTCTTGAAAAAATATCGTTTGAACATTCTATGAGCAATGGATCTATGAATAATTTAGTATCTGTTTTTAAGTTAACATCTACGAAGTCAATATCCTCATGTCCGTTGATTTTAAGATTAATATACTTACTAAAGTGCATCTAATAATTCCTCCTTAAAATTGTAAAAATAGATATGCTATCTTTAACCTTGATTTTTTTTGAGAGTATGATACACTATGAGTGGTATATATCATAGTGAGTATTCTCAAAAATTGAATTGATTGAGTTGGTATCCAGATAAGCACTAATATTTGCTGTATTAGTGCTTATCTTATTTTTTAAGTAAATACACCATAACACCTCCTTTAGGTTTTGATATCTATATTAAACTGTAGTAAACACCACAGGAATATTAAAAAGCTTTTAATTGATTTAACCAGGCTTCGAATTTTGTAATATTAGAAAAGCATTCAATCATAATTTTACTACTTCTTACAGTTTCAGATTGATTTGACGATATAACACAAATCTTATCTAAGTGCCTATCATAATTATGATAGGCAGTATTAATTTTTCGTAATATTTCACTATTGGTAAGAGGCGAATGATGAACGTAATCCTTCATCAACCAACAATTATGTATATTAGCAAGTTCATGTGCCATAATCCTTAAACGTGGACCTATAACTAAATCATCGTAAAAAATATATATGAATTTTGATAATTTACGCTGTGGCAAATTACGTTTGCAACGGTTATTCATAATCTTTATACCTCTTCGAAATTTGGAATTGCATTATATCTACCCATTAAGTAAGATTTATCTATTTTCTTATCAAATCGTTCATTAAATTGTTCTAAAGAATATATTTCAGATTCATGATTTACATTTTTATTTACAAACCAAATTTCATCACGTCTTAATAAATCGAGGTTAAGTAATCGAGATTCATGTGTAGTTACAATTAGTTGTATATTCTTTTTTCCTAATGAATTAAGATATAAGTCAATAAATTTATATGTTAAATTCGGGTGAAGACTTCTATCAATTTCATCTATTACATATACTTTGTTGTTATTTTCTGTAAATAATATTTCAGCGAGTTCTAAAATTCGTCTTGTCCCATCCGATTCTTCACATATATTGAATGATCCATGGGAACCGTGCTCAAACTCAATAGTTTTTGTTGTAATATTGAAATTTTCATCTATCTCAAATATATAAAAATCTCTATTTCCTCTTATAACAAATCCTGATTTTAAATGAGGATTTGTTTCTTTTTTTGAACGCACAATTTTTTTTTCTATATCATCATGGACTTTTTTTAATATTTTATCTGGTATAGAATTGGCAATTTCCTCTGGTTTAGCATCAATAATTTTAAAGTTAGTTATACCAGTACTAAATTTAGCAATTGCATTACATATTTCTTCAGTATTAGAATTAGTCATAAAATAGGAATAATTTGAGAATGGACTGTCAGGATAATTAATATCCAGCTCATGCTTAAACCAATTATAAATTTTTTTGAAGATAATTAATTCTGAATTTGTTTTATATAATTCAGATTTATCTCTATTCATAACGCTCAAAAATAATGTAGATTCATCTGTTTTAATATCATCAAAATATATATGTATGCGATTAACAATATCTTCTTTTTTTAAATATTTACCAATTGAATGATTATTTTCTAATAAATTTCTAGTGAATATAGTAATTAAATTATTTTGATTTACTTCATGCAACCATTCTTTTGTAATGCTATTTTCGCTAAGTAAAATTTCAAAACCGTAATTATAAAATTGATTATCTATTTTAATTTCAAATTCAAAATGACTAACTTTGTTTTTATTTTGTTCCGTCGTTCTATTATATTTTTGAATAAATCCTTTTGGAATTCCATTAATAATCACTTGCTTAGCAAAATCTAGCGCATTGATAAAATTGGATTTACCAGAAGCATTCGCTCCATATAAGGCACTAAATCTTAACATCTTTATTTTCTTGCTAATTAATAAATGTTCACGGTGGCCTCTAACCTTCCCTGCAACCATATTAAATTCTTGTATTGATCCGAACGACATAAAATTTCCAATTAACACCTTTATAAGCATTGGGATTCCTCCTAATTTATCGCTAACTAAATTATATGTGAAAAAATCACATTTGTAAATATAAAAATTTATAATTTAACCATTTACCATCATTTAAATACGAAAAAATCACATTAAGTTAAAGCAAAGTGCACTTTTCCATTTCAAAATTCAGTAAACAACGAGCCAATCTTCTCATATTATTACATTTATGTCCATTATAGTAATTGGTTATTTTTTTAACTCATAATTCAGTGTATTTCTGCACAAAACTAGATATTCTACCATTAATTTTTTAAAAGCAAGCAAACTGTTACCGAACTCCATTTCATATTTTCATTAGAAGGTTAAATCACTTCGTAATGATATTCTTTTAGTTTCTCATTCGGTGTTTCAAAGCGAAGTAACCTCCCTGTTCATATTCATACACAAATTTCACTGTTGCCGTAACCTTATCGCCTAAATATACCAGCACTGAACATCGACTACTTGGTCAGCCTTGCTCAATATCACAGTAAAAGAATTTTGTACTTAATTTTTCAATAATTTCTGTAACAAGCGAAAAATTATTTTTCTGTTTTTTCATCTTCACATCCGTTAGTAATAATAACGCTACTTTATCGATTCCTAATGATAGCAAGATATTTTTCGTTTCATAACCATAATATCGTAAATGAGTTACTCTAATTGCGTCTTTAAGCGAACAATGGTAAATTGACCTTTAATCTGTTCTTCCTACATGAAAAACAAAAATGATATGCGTTCTACAATTGCAGCATATCATTTTCATCAAAAGTAAAATCTGGTCCCCATGCAACTTCCCAATAGTACCCATCCGGATCAGAAAAATAAGCATGATATCCACCCCAGAAAACATCTTCTGGTTCTTTTACAATCTTTGCGCCCGATTTTCTCGCCAATTCAATAATTGTATGAACTTCTTCTTTATTTTTAGCATTGTAGGCAAGCGTAATTCCTCCGAAACCACTGGCAATTTCAGGGGGATTCTTGGCATCAATATCTTTTGCCAACAGTTCCAATGGGTACAGCTCAAGCTTAGTCCCCGATGTACTAAAAAATACAACTTCAGGATTTACGCCTTTTTCATCCGTTTGGAATCCCAGACCATCCCGATAAAATCGAATTGATTTTTCCATATTTCTTACGCCAAGACAAACGATATTCATTCTATTCATTGCAGCATTCTCCTTATATTTTTATTATTTATGCATATTTTTTCGTTACTCTCTATGAAATCTCCTGTGTTTCCATCGATGCAGCTTCCCTTGTTCCCGCTTTTTTTAGTTTATCAGCGATATATTCACGCAAGAGACTTATGTGTATCATCATAGAATTGGATGCACTGATTGGATCGCCATTTATAATGGCATCGATCGTTTTTCGATGATAAACCAGTGTATTATTATCACGCAGCGAATCTGCCGTGGCAATAATATTTCTCTTGATTGATGTATTGATGATATAGGATAAATTACTAATCACATTATTCCTGCTCGCTTCTGCGATCAATTTATGTAACTCAATATCTTCTTCTTGATAAACTTGTTGTTCTTTGATCAGTGCTTCTACGACCAAACATTGTTTTTCCAATTGTATTCGCTGCTTAGGCGTAGCATGCAAGGCCGCAAGCATAGCTGCCTGTGGTTCGATTAAAGCTCTGACATCGAGTAAATCCAAAGCTAAACGATCATCGTTATAAATAAAAGTAAGCCCCAGTGGATCATCGGGAATTCCGCATTTATGAGAAACGAATGCCCCCGACCCCTGTCTGATATCCAAGATATTACGCGCACTCATGATTTTAAAAGCCTCGCGTAAAGTCGACCGTCCGACGCCCAAATATTTTAGCATTTCATTTTCCGTCGGCATTTTATCGCCAGGCATCATTTTATTTGAAGTTATGTATTCTATAATTCTATTCGCTGTTAGTTCCGCCATAGACGGTTCATGTGCTTTTCTACTCATCGTATGATTCCCTCTTCTATTTTTCGTATTTTCGTCATATTTAAAATAATTTTATTATAAACGGAACAATCCTGCAATATTTATACGATGACCTCGAATTAATCATCAGACGAATATTGTCATTTTCATGTTTTAATTATTAAAAATTTTCTAAATTTATTGACTAATCGTAATATTAGCATTAATATATTACATATATTCATCAGATGAATTTTAAGTAAATATGGGATGATTTTATTGCATGCAAAGAAATCCCATATGTTTTTCTATTGGACGGCATCCTGTTTTGCCGGTTTATCACCTGCTTTCTAAAAACTAAATAAACATAAAGAGAGGGTATCCGAATGAAAGATCAACTTAACGTACAACCTCTAGGTCAAAGTGAAGTAATGAATTGTGTTCCAGAAAAAGTGGGAAAAACACGTTATGTAATTGCAATTTTAATGCTGGGAGCCGTTGCGATCAACTATCTTGACCGTACAATTATTTCTGCAGCCGCGCCAATCATTATGCAAGATTTAAATATGGGTCCTACAGAAATGGGATTTGTTATGTCAGCATTTTTCTTCGCCTATATGCCGTGTCAAATACCGTCTGGCTGGCTAGCCGATAAAATCGGGCAGCGAATTTGTCTGACCGTTGGCATCATCTGGTGGTCTGTCATGACGATGGCGACTGCCGGTGCAAAATCCATAGGTGCTTTATTTGGAATTCGCTTTCTCATGGGTGCCGGTGAAGCAACAGTATATCCCTGTAATACAGGTATTGCTGCAAAATGGTTTCCCGACAATGAACGTGGTCGCGTAACCGCCCTATTTGATAGCGGCAGTAAGTTTGGTACAGCCTTTGCCATGCCATTTGTCGCATGGATGATCAGTTTATATGGTTGGCAATTCCCCTTTATTGTCTGCGGGGCAATTGGTATTTTATTCGCGGGTATTTGGTATTTTTACTATCAGGATCCAGAAAAACATAAATTCATAAAAGCACGTGAACTTGAATATATTCGTCAGGGACAAATAAAAAAAGAAGGCATTGATAAAGTTCAGCCGATGAAATGGTATCAACTGCTGAAATATCGTAATGTACTAGCTATGTGTTCAGCATTATTCCTTTACAATTATGTCATGTTCTTCTTCGTGACATGGTTCCCTACTTATTTGATTCAAGTACGCGGTATGGCACTCATGACAATGGGCTGGCTTGCAATGCTGCCGCCATTATGCGGTATTGTCGCCCAATGGTGTGGCGGAATTTTTACGGACTGGATCTACAATAAAACCGGAAATCTAACGCTCTCGAGAAAAATCAATTTAGTTGCAGGTCTCCTCTTAGCTTCCGTCATTCTAGGCGTTGATTTTGTTGAGTCCAATACTGCCACCATCGTATTATTTTGTCTCGCTTATGCTGGTATGTCATTTGCTGCTTCCGTACATTGGTGTCTGCCAAGCGATATTGCACCCCGTAATATGACCTCAGTACTTGGCGGCATTCAAAACACTTTTTCGGGTGTCAGCGGTATTCTAGGGCCCGTGGTTACCGGTTATTTCGTTGCTGTAAGCGGTTCTTTTACGATTCCATTCTTCATCGCCGGCACAGCTTGTTTCGCAGCAGCAGCGATTTATGCTTTTGTACTAAAAGATATTAAACCAATCACAGTTTAATCGTCATAAACTTTTCTGTTAAAAGACTACATATCGATCTGTATCCTTTCAACCACAATGCTAAACTAATCCGTTCAAAAATTTTTATGAGGTGATTTGGTATGGAAAAATTCAAGGTATATGTAACAGATTATGAATATGCATCTTTAGACGAAGAAAAAACAGAACTAGAAAAAATCGGTGCAAAATTAATTCCTCAGCAATGCAAAACAGAAGAAGAGATTATGCAGCATTGCGCTGACGCCGACGGACTGTTAAACCAATATGCTCCAATTACCCGAAAAGTAATGAAAGCGTTACCGCATCTAAAAGTAATCTGCCGCTATGGAGTCGGTGTCAATACGATTGACTTAGATGCAGCAACAGAGTTTGGCATCTGCGTATTAAATGTGCCGGACTACGGGGTTGATGAAGTTTCTAATCATGCATTTGCCCTCCTAATCGCTTGCGCCCGCAAACTCACACTTTTACATCAGCAGGTACAGTCCAAGGGTTGGGATTATAAAATCAGCAAACCCATTTATCGGCTCAGCGGACAGAAACTAGGGCTACTCGGATTCGGAAGAATTGCAAAAGCTTTGGCGAAAAAAGCGCAGGCATTTAACCTCAAACTTTTAGTTTATGATCCTTTTGTAAAAGAAAGTGATGCCGCTTTATTGGGCGCTAAACTTTTATCTCTGGAAGAGGTATTAACAGAAGCAGATTTTATTTCAGTTCATGTTCCATTAAGCAAAGAAACCTATCATATGCTCGGAGAAAAAGAATTTGGCATGATGAAAAACACCGCTATCATTATCAACACTTCCCGCGGCCCACTCATCGATGAAGCAGCCTTGTCAAAAGCCTTAGCACATAAACAGCTTGCCGGTGCCGGTTTGGATGTAACAGAAGAAGAGCCGTTAGCAACGTCCAGCCCGCTGCTCGGACAATCAAATGTTATCATTACACCACATGTGGCCTGGTACTCAGAACAGGCAGAAATAGATTTAAAAACGAAGGCAGCACAAGGTATTGCTGATGTGCTTGCGGGATATTATCCTGCCGCATTGGTAAATCAGGAGGTCTCACCTAAACAGACTTTAGTAAAAGCACCAGCGAGAAGGTCATAAATATCAGCAGTCTCCTTATTATTTTTGAACACCAATTGGATGTATACTATATATAGATTTTAAATAAACAGAAAGAGGTCAAATACTATGTCTTTTATGGAGCAATTTTATTTAAACGGAAAATGTGCACTTGTCACCGGAGGTACAAGAGGTTTGGGCAGAGGAATGGCAGAAGCATTATGTGAAGCAGGTGCAGAGGTTGTCATTCTTTCATCCAGCGATGAAGTTTTCAAAACCGCCCAGCAGTTGCGTGAAAAAGGCCATCGTATTCAAGGAATACAAGGAAATTTAATGAATCGCGATGAAATCAATGCGGTATTTGATAAAGCACTTGATCTGCTGCACGGAAAAATTGATATTTTAATCAATAATGCCGGTATCCAGCGCCGTAATCCATGCGAAGATTTTTCTTTAACTGATTGGGATGATGTCATAAATGTCAATTTAAATGCTGTTTTTCAACTTTGCCAACTTGCCGGTAGAAAAATGCTCGCACAAAAATCCGGAAAAATCATTAATGTAGCTTCTATGTTGAGTTTTTTCGGCGGCTATACCGTGCCGGCATATGCAGCAAGTAAAGGCGGTGTTGTACAATTGACCAAAGCATTGTCTAATGAGTGGGCGGGACAGGGTGTGCATGTGAACGCCATCGCCCCAGGTTATATGGCAACAGAGATGAATACAGCTTTAATGCAGGATGAGAAAAGAAATACCGAAATTTTAGCACGTATACCGATTGGTCGCTGGGGCACACCAGAAGATGTAAAAGGTCTTACTGTTTTTCTTGCCTCATCCGTTTCCGACTATATTAACGGCGCAGTCATTCCCATTGATGGTGGATACCTTGCAAAGTAAATCCGCCTAAAATTAAAAATACAGAAAAGAGGCTTTGCAAAATGAGCGAAGATTGTTTTTATTGCCAAAATGATCAAAACTTAAAAAATTTGATGATTGAACTATGTTCTTTAAAAACCTCCACCTTATATTTATTTAGAGAACAAACCTACCAAGGCCGATGTATTGTTGCTTATAAAGGGCATGTAAATGAATTATTTGAGTTATCGGAAACAGAACTGGAACTTTTTATGCAAGACGTTGCCAATGCCGCCCAGGCTGTAAAAAAAGCTTTTTCAGCCGATAAAATAAATTACGGCGCGTATTCAGATAAGCTCGCCCATCTTCACTTTCATATCGTTCCCAAATATAAAAATGCGCCGAATTGGGGCGGCACTTTTGAAATGATGCCTGCAAATAAGGTCTTGCTTGATGATGCAGCATATCAAAAAATCAGTGAAAAAATTCAGGCTTATTTAAAATAATTAAGGCAAACGTATCTATACCTGTTCCGCCAACATCCTAACCAATTACAAAAGACGAATTCTGAAGATAGAATAATCCATCCTATCTTAGAATTCGTCTTTATTATTTTCTCTGATGCCTGCCCTGCTCTAATATCTCGATGTCTACAAGCGGTGCGATTCTTTGCAGTTCTTACAGTATCTGCTCATGCTCCTTTAAAGTTATCGCAAAGACTCCTTCATTAAGCGAATAAATTCTATGGCAGCCTTAGATAGATAGCGGTTTTTGCAATAGGCGACAATGACCGTGCGGAACGGTTTTGAGGAAAGCGAGAAATAACAAGGATTTTTGTCGAGATTACTAGCACGAATCAACGTATCTGGTAGTAAAGCTGCTCCCATTCCAGCACCTACGAGTGCCTGCGCCACATTCATACTTTGCGTTTCGAGCAGAATTTTCGGCTTAAAATTTGCTTTATTGCATAAATCAAATAAAGTTTCATGAATTTTTTGACCTTGATCCATGAAAATAAAAGGCGTATCACTGATCTCTTCCAGCTTTATTTGAGGTGGATTTTGATAGTCTCCCGGTTGGCTGTGATGCTTAACACAAAGTGGATGACTCGGGGGCAAAGCAAGAAGCAGTTCTTCCTGAAATAGTTCTTCATAATCGAAGAGTTTTGTATTGATCGGTAAAAGTGATATTGAAAAATCCGTCAAACCACTTAATGCAAGAGACTCTAAACGAAGCGTCGTATCTTCCTTTAAAATAAGTTCCACCCCAGGAAACCGTTGTTCAAAGACAGGAATAATCTGCGCCATTAAATAGGTACTGCGGAACGGTGAACTGCCGATCGTCAAACGCCCACGACGCAAATTAGCAATATCATCTGCCTGTTTTGTAAATTGATCATTTAAATCTATTATTTTTTTCGCCATCTCGATATATAATTCACCAACATAGGTCAGCTTTAATGGTGTGCAGCTTCTGTCAAACAAGGAAAAGCCAATTTTATCTTCTAATTTTAGAATGAGTTGACTCAATGAGGGCTGTGAAATATAAAGCTTTTTGGCTGCCAAAGAGAAGCTTTTTTCTTCGCTTACTGTGAGAACATATTTTAAATGGCGATATTCCATTCGTTTATCGACTCCTTTGATTATATGAAAAATCCTATAATGATTATAAATTTTTTCATATTCGACTTATAACCAAGTATAAATTATACTTTAAATTGTGTAAAGGAATGTGCAACGCCGCGCATAAAAAACAGATTTTTCTTACTATTTATGAAGTGATTTATCATACAAAACACATCATCTAATACTATAAAATCCGGAGGAATTATTTTTTGATTATAAGGTCTTTAAAGCAATGGTCATAATAAATCTAATTGTCTTCCTAGCAGGAAAGTATAATACAGAAAGAGGTTGATATTGATGAATAAGGAAGAAGTCGTATCGCGTTTAACAGATACAATTGCTAAGGTTGTAGCGTATACAGGCAAAGTATTACCAGATGATGTGAAAAAAAAGTTGAAGGAACTTGGTAAAGAGGAAGATGCTCCACTTTCAAAAGTTATCTATGAAACGATGTTTAAAAATCAGGAGCTTGCCATAGAATTAAATCGACCAAGCTGCCAAGATACAGGAGCGATTCAATTTTTCATCAAGTGTGGTGCAAATTTTCCTTATATAAATGAAATAGAGGAATCCTTGCGTCAATCCGTGTTACAGGCTACCGAGGATGCTCCATTGCGTCATAATAGTGTAGAAACATTTGATGAATATAACACAGGTAAAAATATAGGAAAAGGTGTTCCAACATTATTTTGGGATATCATTCCAAATAATGACAAGCTTGAAATTGATACGTACATGGCCGGCGGCGGTTGCAGCTTACCCGGGAAAGCTATGGTGCTCATGCCCGGCGAAGGTTATGAGGGCGTAACACGTTTTGTCATGGATGTGATGACAAGTTACGGATTGAATGCTTGTCCGCCATTATTAGTCGGCGTTGGTATTGCAACATCGGTAGAAACCGCAGCTGTCCTTTCAAAAAAAGCTTTGATGCGACCGCTTGGCAGTCATAATCCGAATGCGCGGGCCGCTTCAATGGAAAAACTATTAGAGAATGGGATTAATAAAATTGGACTTGGCCCACAGGGCCTAACAGGAAAAAACTCGGTACTTGGTGTTCATATTGAAAATACGGCGAGACATCCATCGGTTATCGGTGTCGCTGTAAATGTGGGTTGCTGGTCACATCGACGTGGACATGTCATATTTGATCGAGAGCTAAATTATACAATTGATTCTCATGCGGAGGTGGATTTCTAATGACAAAGAAAATTTTAACAACGCCGATCAAAGCGGAAGATTTAGAAGATATTAACGTAGGCGATATTGTCTATTTAAACGGTTATATTACAACGTGCCGCGATGTCGCACACCGCCGCCTGATTGAAGAGGGACGAAAACTTCCCGTCGATCTCGATGGCGGAGCCATTTTTCATGCAGGCCCGATTATTCGTCCATTGGGGGATGAAAAATATGAAATGGTATCCGTTGGACCAACGACAAGCATGCGCATGGAAAAATTTGAAGAAGAATTTATTAAACAAACCGGGGTTAAACTCATTGTCGGCAAAGGCGGCATGGGCGATGGCACAATGAAAGGCTGCCAGAAGCATAAGGCACTTCATGCGGTTTTCCCCGCAGGCTGTGCCGTTGTTGCGGCAACTTGTGTTGAAAAAATTGAGTCTGCGAATTGGAAAGATCTTGGCATGCCAGAGACGCTCTGGACTTGTAAAGTGAAAGAATTCGGTCCGCTTATTGTTTCCATTGATACACATGGCCGCAATTTGTTTGAGGAAAACAAAGTTATTTTTAACGAAAAAAAGGAAGAAGCAATTGCCGAAATTTGCGAACAGGTGCGTTTCATTAAGTAAACTGTGATATGGTTATTTGGCATAAGCTCTATTGAGTTTATGCGCATCAAGCTACTAAAAAATAATATTGCTTTTTAAGTTTAAATGATAGCGTGGAAAAAATCCGCGCTATCATTTTTGTATGTATCTATCTCACCTTGCCATTAGAAATTTCCCCTCCTAAACAAGTACAAAAAGACGAATGCTGCATTTGAGACAAGAAATCTTAACTTCAGCATTCGTCTTTAATATGTTCCAGCTTCATATGATATACCAATGGAATAAATCAAACGATTTTATCACAATTGAAATTACATCCTTATACGGCTTGACACAAACTACACTTTTTGCAATAATGGCAGGACTACTTACTTTTATTCTAAATACCGGCAATGGTTTTATCGTCTGAAAGGAGACAGTAACGTGAAGAAATTTTTAGTCTTACTACTATTTTGCATCGGTATATTGGTCGCAGCCTTTTTTTTCTTTTTCCCTTCTGAAAATGGCACTGGAAAGATTGATATCATCTCCCGTGGGAAAATGAATCAATCCTTAATAGAGAACACACAAAAAACAACGGTACTCTTCAAGCAATTTTTAAAAGCTGAGATGAAATTGGAACTTACCCGTGATATCAAGCTGCTCCTTTGTTCTACACAGGAGGAGTACACAAATGTCTTAGCACAAGAAATACATCTACCGAAAGACAAAGCGATGCGGCAAGGTAAGCTTTCAGCGGGAATATCCAATGATAAATTACATATGGTTGCATTGAATGGAGCTGCAAACAAAATGCAGATTCCGCAAAATCTGATTGCCTCAGCCGGGCATGAACTCTTTCATCAAGTACAAGCGCAATTATCCCATAACAACGATGACAAAGGATTGTATTGGCTGAAAGAAGGCACCGCTGATTACATTGGTGCCGCACTGACTGAAAAAAGC
The DNA here is from genome assembly GCF_900086705.1 of Massilibacillus massiliensis. Classification (NCBI taxonomy): domain Bacteria; kingdom Bacillati; phylum Bacillota; class Negativicutes; order Selenomonadales; family Sporomusaceae; genus Anaerosinus; species Anaerosinus massiliensis. Next base: position 2,011,497 of record NZ_LT575483.1, read on the forward strand.
GGTTTCCAGAGTCTGGCTGTCTGGCAATTGGACACGATCAATATTTTGCGTAATGCGGACAGTTACGTCTCTGTGTCAGAAATTTCACATATAGACCTAGATTCTTGGACGACGTTAATGGAACAAGAAAAATATCCTTATCAAGTATCTGATTTGATGGTCTGCTATCTACTGTCAAAACAAGACCCCGATAAAAACTTTACATCAATTGCTGACTATTTTCGTCTTTTAAATGACGTAGATGATGAAAAAGCCTTCGAGCAAGCCTTTGGCATTCCACTCGATCAATTTTTAAAAGAATTTCGAACATGGTTCCACAATATAATGGCAGCACCGGCGACCATAGAAGTGATTGCTTCAGCAGATGTTGCACCCGAAACGATAAATGACGTTGAACGTAGTACAAAACTAACGCGCCAATTTTTCCAAAATAACTGGCATAGTGATTTAAGAACTTCACAACGGCTTTTGCTCACAAATAGTAAAGATGAATATCTTCGTTTACTCAAGAAAGAATTTGGTATGCATACCGAAACGAATGGAAAAGACCTGCAAGATAGTATTTGGTTTTTAAACACCAGCAGCACACTCATCGATACAAGTGCACTTCCAGATCGTCATCAAAAAATATTTATGACCTCTACCATCATGACCAAGCGCTTTCAAACACAGCTCGTCTCACCAGATGTACTGGTCACAATGAGTTGGCTTGTAAATGGCAGCGCTTCTGTCGTTGCCGCGCATATCGTTGAAACCGCAGGATTGTATACAATGGAAGATTATAAATATTCTTGGCTTAACAGTTTGCATAAAAAAACGACCTTACCTTATTTGTCAGATTTGCGATCAGAGCAAGATTGGATCTCTGCCACCGATAAATATGGAGCTGATACTGTGTACACACTTTCAGAGCTTGCCGCTTTACACCTCGTAGAACAATACGGATTTGCGTCTTTGCATACATGGCTCGAAACGGTAAAAAGTACAGGAAACACAGAGGAAGCATTTACAAAGGTCTATGGCATATCTTCTTCGCAATACGATTTAGAATTTAAAGACTTTTTAAGAAAACAAGCAAGATAGTTTCTGCCGTTTTCGACAAAATCGCATGCAGACGTGAATTTAGAATGATCCAGTATATTTGGCATATTTCTTTTCATACTATAAAGAGCCATACTCTTCATATCATGAAAGGAGAACTTATGCTTTCTAAAAAATCACGAATCTTTCTATTTCTATTGATTGCATTACTTGGAAGCGGTACCTATTTTACCTTTGGAGAACAATTGGACAGCCCCACTCCACATTATATTACGCAGACGATAACGACAAATTCTAAAACAATGCGCACAATTGCTTGGCAAACTACGCCTTCAGAAGTAATACAAAAAATAGAATACAAAGAAATCAATCAAACCGATGCGTTAAGCCTCCCGGCGAATTCACAAAAACTAACGACAAATGCTGAAGCCATGACCATTCACTCGGTTACACTCACAGATTTATCCCCCAGCACCATCTATACGTATCGTGTGGGCAGTGATAACAACTGGTCTCCTTGGCAGCAGTTTACAACCGAAGATATGGATCCTTCAACTTTTAAAGCGATTATCTTTGGCGATTCACAAAGTTCTGATTACACAGTTTGGAAACAAACCGCGCAAACCGCTTGGTCAAAAAATATGGATGCTGCTTTTTTCATGAATCTTGGCGATTTAGTCGACATCGGCTCTCACTATGATCAATGGAAATCTTGGTTTGACGGTGCCGGTGATATGATTGCTACGATCCCTGTCGCACCAATCAGCGGTAACCATGAAAATTATTTACCTGGCGGCACATATTCCCCTGCATTTTTATATCTTGAATTATTTAATCTGCCCATGAATGGTCCTGATGACTTAAAAGGACAGGCTTATTCCTTTGATTACGGCAATGTCCATTTTGTCGTGTTAGACAGTCAGCTGGAAGAATTGCTGCAATTTCAGCCAGATTTAATTACCAAACAGAAAGCATGGTTGGATAAGAACTTGCAAACAACTTCAAAACCTTGGAAAATCATTTTAATGCATCGCAGTCTATTTAGTTATCCCGACGTCGAAAACTTAAATGAAATAGGTCAGGCATTTGTCCCTATTTTTGATAAATACAAGGTTGACTTGGTCTTTACAGCACATATCCATTCTTATGGCAGAACCTCTCCACTCTTTGATGGAAAACCTGCTAAAGAAGGCACGATTTATATTTCCACAGGGCGCAGCGGAAATATTGCCTGGGCAGAGTCCTTGCAAAAACCGTTTGAGGTGGTATTTGACAGCGCCTTGGATCAACCAAATTACTTGACCTTAGAAATAAATGAAGACTCCCTCAAAGTTACAAGTCTTAAACAAGATGGAACTCTAATCGATACTTTTGAAATGAAAAAATAAAAACTGGAGGCGAGCCATAAATGGCTCGTCTCCAGTTTTCTCCTAGAATCTCTATATAATTCACATTAGTGAATCGCTTTCTTCTTAAATCGTCCACCCATAATATCGTGAACTTCGGTAATCGTCACAAAAGCCGCCTCGTCTTTTTCCGTGACAATTGCCTTCAATTTCTCTACTTCCAATCGAGTAATTACACAATATAGAACTTTCTTTGCATCCCCGGAGTAAGCACCTTCTCCATGAAGAATCGTTACGCCACGCCCCAATCTTGCCATCAGTGCATCTGCAATTTCATCAGGCTCATTGCTTACAATCGTAACACCTTTTGATTCATCAATACCGTCAATTACTGTATCCATCACTTTCGCAATGATAAAATACGCCACCAAAGAGTACATTGCTTTATCCCAAGAAAACACTAATCCAGCGATACTTAGAATAAATAAATTGATGAACATAACGATTTCACCAACGGAGAACCCACTGCGTCTATCCAAAATGATTGCTACAATTTCTGTACCATCCAATGAGCCACCATTCCGGATAATAAAGCCTACACCTAATCCAACCAATATGCCGCCAAAGATCGTTGCCAAAAATAAATCATGTGTAACAACCTCTACCGGATGAAATTGGTTTGTCCAAAAAGCCAAAGAACAAATCGCAAAAATCGAGGAAATTGCGAAAGTCTTGCCAATTTGTTTGTATCCTAAATATAAAAACGGCAAATTAAATAGCACCAAGAAAAAACCTATGGATTGACCACTTAAATAACTCGCCATAATAGATACCCCAACAACGCCGCCATCAATAATATTATTAGGAACTAAAAACATCTCTAAGCCAATCGCTGTAATAATCGATCCAATAAACATAAATAGATATTTTCTAATATAATCCCATGTTTTCTTTTTCTTCGGTTTTGGATTACTAGGTTCAAACGCTGGTTTAATATCTTCTTTAATCTCTTCTTTAATTTCTTCCATTCAGCCACTCTCCTATCTATAATTAACAATCTATTACGATTGTTTTTAACAACCCCCAGTATAATTATACGAATAAATTATTTTTCTTTCCTATATATATTATAAACATAATTTCATAAATACCGCAAATTTGTTTGAAAAAATTTTTTTAATTTTTATGTTATGAATCTTTGTATAATAAAGATTTTTAACGAAAAACATAAAATTATTTAAATAAACAGCGAATAAAATTGATAAAATTAACACAAAACCAAGTTGGTACAAACTGTATTTTTGATTCATTGTGATTGTTTTCGACTATATATTGCATTTATTTGATTGACTTTGGCTATTTGTGGTGATATTCTAATCATGAAAGGACGTGGATACAATTTTAACAGAAGAACGCTATGCAACAATATTGAAAATATTAGAAGAGAAGAAAGCAGTAACCGTCCTTGATTTGACAAAATTACTCAATTCTTCCGAATCTACGATTCGTCGAGATTTAACGGTGCTCCATAATAACGGGAAATTATATAAAGTCTATGGTGGAGCAACCTCAATTGACAATAATTACAGTACCCGTGAAGAAGATGTTTCCACAAAAAAAGATCTGCATCGAGAAGACAAACTGGAAATTGCAAAATATGCTGCGACTCTAATTAAACGAAATGATTTCGTTTATCTGGATGCAGGCACGACAACAGAGTTGATGATTGATTTTATCACGGAAACAAATGCAACTTACGTTACGAATGGAATCTATCATGCCAGCAAATTATCTTCCAGAGGGCTCAATGCTTATATTCTCAGCGGAAAAATAAAAAGTTCCACTGCCGCTATCATCGGTACACAAGCGATGGACAACTTAAAACGCTATAATTTTACCAAAGGTTTTTTCGGTGTAAACGGAATCAGCACAACCGCTGGTTTTAGTACGCCCGATGCAAGTGAAGGTATGATAAAAGCCGAGGCATTAGCAAAATGTAAAAAATCCTATATCCTTGCTGACGCTTCAAAATTTAACAAAATCTCACCGATTACATTTGCTAATATTTCTTGTGCAACAATTATCACGAATGCCTCTGCTGATAAAAAATTTCATGACTATACAACGATTATAGAGGTGAACTCGCTATGATTTATACAGTAACTTTTAATCCATCTCTGGATTACATCGTAAAATTGGATACTTTTACACCAGGTGCAGTCAATCGCACAAAAACAGAGATGATTTATTGTGGTGGCAAAGGAATTAACGTCTCTATCGTATTAAAAAATCTTGGTTTTACTAGCAAAGCACTTGGTTTTATCGCTGGTTTTACCGGTCAGGAAGTAAAGAAACGTTTGCAGCAACTTGGTTGTGAAAGTGATTTTATTGAACTCGATCAAGGTCTTTCTCGCATCAATGTAAAAATTAAAGCCGAAGCAGAAAGTGAAATCAACGGGCAAGGTCCTTTTATCGATGCAATTGCCTTACAAGCATTATTTACGAAATTAGATCATTTATCCGCCGGCGATATATTGGTACTCGCCGGCAGTATTCCAAGTACGCTCCCAAATGATATTTACGAAAAAATCATGGCAAAACTCATGAAAAAAGATGTGCATATCATTGTCGATGCGACTTGCTCTTTATTATTAAATGTTTTAAAATACAAACCTTTCTTAATCAAACCCAATCATCACGAATTGGGTGAAATGTTTGGCGTAACGCTAAACAACGACGAAGAAATCATCACTTACGCTAAAAAGCTGCAAGATCTTGGCGCACAAAATGTACTCATATCGATGGCCGGGGATGGAGCGATCCTCCTGACAAACAAGCAGGATGTTTATAAAAGCCAAGCTCCTAAAGGTAAAGTGATCAATTCCGTCGGCGCAGGTGATTCAATGGTGGCAGGCTTCTTAGCTGGCTATTTAGACAGCGGCGATTTGCAAAAAGCTTTTAAAATGGGCATAGCAACTGGCAGCGCAAGTGCCTTTTCAGAAGAGTTAGCAACAAAAGCCGAAGTTGAAAAACTTTTTAATGCTTTATTATAAGGGGGATATATATATGCGTATTACCGATTTATTAAAAGCTAGCGGCATTGCTTTAGATGCAAAAGTAACCTCAAAATCAGAAGCGATTGATATGCTGGTTGATCTTATGGCAGATACCGGAAACCTATCAGACAAGGAAGCCTATAAAAAGGATGTACTTGCGCGTGAAGCAAGCAGTACCACCGGCATAGGTGAAAGCATTGCAATTCCACATGCCAAAAGCCGTGCTGTAAAAGCAGCCGGACTTGCTGCAATGGTTGTAAAAGACGGTGTCGAGTACGAATCATTAGACGGTCAGCCGGCAAAACTCTTTTTCCTGATTGCGGCACCGGATACTTCTGCTGACTTACATGTTGAAGTACTCAGCCGCTTAGCTACAATCCTTATGGATAGCAATTTCAAAAATAGCTTACTCCATGCAACAAGTGCAGAAGAATTTTTAAAACAAATTGACGAAACAGAAGCAAAAAAATTTCCTGAGGAAGCAAAAAAAGCACCGGATATTCAGCCAGGACAATATCAAATTCTTGCTGTTACTGCTTGTCCGACAGGTATTGCGCATACTTTCATGGCAGCTGAAAAACTTGAACAAACAGCAAAAGAAATGGGTATTTCGATCAAAGTAGAAACCAATGGCTCCGGAGGCGCAAAAAATGTCCTCACTGCTGAAGAAATAAAAAATGCAGATTGTATTATCATTGCTGCTGATAAAAATGTTGAATTAGCACGGTTTAGCGGTAAACCAGTCATTCAGACAAGAGTCGCCGATGGTATCCATAAGGCAAAAGAGTTGCTAGAACGCGCCACAAAAACAAAGGTTCCCGTCTATTACAGTAATACAAAAGAAGCTACGCAGCTAACCGACGAACATGAAAGTTTCGGTCGTCAAATTTATAAACACTTAATGAATGGCGTATCACATATGCTTCCGTTCGTAATTGGCGGCGGTATTTTGATCGCACTTGCATTTTTATTTGACGATTACACGATTGATCCATCAAAGTTTGGTTCCAATACACCATTAGCCGCCTTCCTCATGAAAATCGGCGGAACTGCCTTTGGGTTTATGCTCCCAGTCCTCGCTGGATTCATCGCGATGAGTATCGGAGACCGTCCGGCACTGGCAGTTGGCTTCGTCGGTGGGATGCTTGCTAATAGCGGCGGTTCTGGTTTTCTAGGTGCATTGATCGCCGGATTTGTTGCCGGCTACATCGTGCTAGGGTTAAGAAAACTTTTCTCCGGACTGCCACAATCTCTGGAAGGTTTAAAACCAGTTCTACTATACCCATTCTTTGGTGTTCTTCTCATCGGTGCTATTATTTTATTGATTATCAATCCACCGGTAGGTGCAATTAATGCTTGGATGTCAGATGGTTTAAATTCATTAAGTTCCAGCAGTAAGATTTTTCTTGGCATCTTACTCGGCGGTATGATGGCTGTCGATATGGGCGGCCCAATCAACAAGGCGGCTTACGTATTTGGCACCGCTTCTTTAGCCAATGGACAATACGAAATTATGGCGGCTGTCATGGCCGGCGGTATGGTTCCACCGCTTGCAATCGCACTTTGTACAACTTTCTTTAAAAATCGCTTTACTGAAAGTGAAAGAAAATCAGGTGTGACAAACTATATTATGGGTCTCTCCTTTATTACCGAGGGTGCAATTCCTTTTGCCTCTGCTGACCCAGTTAGAGTTCTTCCTGCATGTATTCTTGGCTCAGCAACAGCAGGCGCACTATCCATGATGTTTAACTGTGCATTACGTGCTCCCCATGGCGGCCTATTTGTCGTACCGGTCATCAGCAATCCATTTGGATATCTAGCGGCCTTGATCATCGGTTCCATCGTAGGTATGCTCGTTTTGGCACTTTTGAAAAAACCACTCCAAAAATAATAGAGAAATAAACAAAAAATCGGTGTTTATGATGAATTACAATCATAAACACCGATTTTATTTTATTTCTTCTGATCTTTAAATACACTCATATCAAGTCCATCAAATCCCGTGAGCAATACCCCAACCTCGTGCAAGATTTTATCACAACCACCTGCATGACGGCTTTCTATATTTAATGGCATATTAGGATCGTGCAATGACATCCGCAATAAAGCCCAGCCATCTTCAAACACAAGACGTACACCTTCAAAAGACGGAGTCGCAATCTGAATATTACGTGCTGAAGCCCGCTCTTCAAACGCCTGCAAAACCTGCTTTCCATAAGCCTGAAAATCAGTTATCCCCTTCATATACAACCGATATTCGCGCGCTTCTTGCGGGTGCCCCAATTTTTCTACCAACGCACCAAGTGGTTTTCCATCACCCTTTAGCCTTGCTGCTGCAATCAGTAATTTGACTGCTAAATATGCTCCATCATCAAGATAATAATTTTCATGGAGTGCTCCATGCCCAGAAGTTTCAATCGCCAATGGAGACACTGTGCCATTTTCATTCAATCGAATACATTCGTTAATAACATTTTTATAGCCTCTCATATAACGATGATGTTTCAAGCCTAGTTCCTTCTCAAGAAAAACTTTAAGTTCATCTGATGTAACCGAATCTGTCACAATCGTACTTCCCGGATAATCTGGCGCAAGAATCGCTGCCATCATCGCAATCAGAGCATTCCGATTAATCTCTTCACCTGTTGATAATACTGCGCTCATGCGGTCAACATCCGTGTCAAAGATAAGACCTAAATCTGCCTTGCTGTTAAGTACCGCACCCTGGATTGCCTGCATAGCCTTCTTATCCTCTGGATTTGGAATATGATTTGGAAACATGCCATCAGGTTCTAAAAAAACACTTCCTGTTATATCTGCACCAAGCTCTTTCAATACCTTTGAAGCAAAGAATCCGCCTCCGCCATTTCCAGCATCAACCACAATGTGCATCCCTTTAAGAGGGTGCATATAATCTGCCGCATTTACACCTGCGCAAATTTTTTCACACAGATACTTGGCATAAATATCAATCAGCGCAAGTTTTTCGACTTCCGCAAGACATCCTTTTTGTGCACGCATTCCCTCAGCACTCTCAAGTACAGCAGTAATATCGCCACGATTCAGACCTCCATGTTTGGTAAAAAATTTAAGACCATTACGATTATAGGGAAGATGACTTGCCGTAATCATAATTGCTCCATCCATCTTGGTTTCCTCAAAAACAATGGACATAAACATCGCCGGTGTCGACGCCAAACCGCAATCCACAGCTTTGCTGCCTTTTGCCGTAATTCCTTCTAAAACACCACATTTTAGCTCAGATGCTGAGATTCTTGAATCATGACCAACCGCAATTTTAATATCAGCAGGATCTTTTCCTAATGTTTGTGCAAGAAAAAGAACAAAGCCTCCCGCAATTCGATTTGCAGTCTCTGGGAACAAATTCACCGGTTCATCGGTGATTCCTTCCACAGCAACACCACGTACATCACTGCCATTTTGAAGTTTCATTATACTCTTACTTGAATTCATTTATACGCTCCTTACTTTTAAAATTACTTTTAGCTCCATTTTTTCTTAACATCATTGCTATATTTCCCAAATTTATCTTCTATGATTAGCTTAAATTTAAATCTTAATTTCGAAAAAGTCAATCTTTTTTATAAAAGCGCAAAATCGTTCAGGTATTTTTTAATCACTGATCGCTACAGAATGATCGCCCGCTGTATTGATCGGTAGATTTCGTTCTATCATCCGATATCAACACCATGAACGCCTTTAAGCTTCATTAAACATTCAGCGATCATAGATGCCTTTGTGCAATCGCTATTTAATGCAATAATTTCAATACAAACCGTGTCTTCGGTATTTTCTTTTATCTGTAACCCCTTAGTTTTAATATGAAGAGATTCTAAACATTTCCCAATCTCACCAATTTGGCCAGGCGTATCATCGGATTCAATCGAAATGACCAAATTTCTTTCATGCGTTACCCAATCATCGAGTCTCGATAGTGTGCCTAACGTTGCAAACACTAAAAACGACGTAAACAGCGCACCCGCATAAAAACCAGCGCCTACGGCTAAACCAACACCAGCAACAACCCAGAGACATGCAGCGGTAGTTAAGCCTCTTACCGTCAGTCCCTCTTTCATAATCGTGCCTGCACCTAAAAACCCAATTCCACTTACCACTTGTGCAGCCAGCCGCGCTGGATCAGCATTTGTTAAACCTTCAACCTGCTGATAAATCTCCTCTGACAATACCATAATTAAACACGATCCTAAACATACCAATATATTTGTACGAAGTCCTGCTGATTTCCTTCTTGATTGTCTCTCATAGCCAATCAAACCACCCAAAAAGCAAGCCAGTACCAATCTTAATAATAATTCCCATTCTGAAACCATCACGATCACCTCTTAATTTTGAAAATACACTTTGCCTGTAAATATATTCATGTTCCATATATTTTAGAATAAATCCTGCTATAACAGGACCATTTGCCCATGATAAACCGCCTGATCATATAGCTTTATTGTCTATTTTAATGTAAAATAGTACTATATTCTACAAAATTATAAAATTATTTCTAAATTTAAATATTGTACCATTTTACGAGGAAGGTGATTGCCCATGATCAAAAAGACGAGAAAAAAGAAACCAAGTTTTTTTTCTAAACCTTGGCTGATTTGGAGTATGCTGATTTTATTTTTTCCTATCGGCTTATACCTTTTATGGAAACACAAACCGTATAACGTTCTTCCTTCTATATTGATAACAATTTTGATGAGTTTTCTGCTATTCACCTCTATTTTCACGGCAGTGCTCTATAAACAATCTTTAGATAAACAGGCCGAACAAGCCGACAGCACCTCTGCCGTCGAAGGCAATCTTGCCAAAACAGAAGTATGGGCTGATCAATATCGTCCTGACCAAGTAGCCTTCCTTCAATTTATCCAAGACTTAAATCAAGAAATAAAACTCTACTCCTCTATTCATGCCGAATACAAAACCTTGGTGACTGGTATACAAAAAAACAATACACCCTCACCAGGTATCGCCTGGGCAAACATTGATCATTTGAATCGCCGATTAGAGCAATCGCAAGAACGAATTACAGCAATGAAGCCGCCAACGAACTTAAGTGCTGAAGATCAAAATGCACTGGCAGCCAGCCTAAAAAATTATGCAAATTTTCTTTCCGATTTAGAGATCTCCTATATGCTGATGCAAAATAGTCTGCTTCGTTCTGATCCAGAGGCAAATAAACTATCCAATGCAAGTTTAGAAAAAGCTACCAATAACCTAAAAACCATAAAAAGCGATTTGAACACATTAGCCATTAAATTGAATGTACCGCTAGATGTCCAACTAAAATATCAAAATATTGCCAAACTGCCCGAATTAAGAGAAGTCGTTCCTGCGCAAACTGAATCCATAAAAGATATGGCGATAACAGATACCCAAAAAGCCTCCGCAACGCCACAGTCTTTGCCGCAAGGAAGTATAGACGGTGCTCCCGGAATAACCGGTGATGTTATCACCATTGCAGACTAAGGGCGCGTCGCATTAAAATGCGGTACTCCAATTTTCGTACTTGGCCTTTCCGGAAAAATACGTTCCGAAGGATGAAAAAAGATCAACTTACGTTAAGAAATCCGTTTGTTTGAGCGAAGCGAGTTTAGGATTTTAGTAAGTTGGCCTTTTTTCAAGTGTTTTGGAGGTTTGTGGCCTAGACTTTTTGTTTCTTTACTATGAAAACCTCTTCTATATCCTAGAAAAAGGACGCACAAAGACAAGCCCTATAATTCAGGACAAAAAATATCGTATATAGACAATCAGGTTGTAGCTGTGGTGGGGCGCTCCCAACCCAAAGCCGCTAATTTCTTCAAATAGGATTGTATTTTCTTCTCTCGGTTAAATTGATTGTAATATTCCGAACCTAACTCTCGATAAGGAACTTTTGCTTTTAGTATGTAGTAAATAGCGATTAGTATGGAATGAGCCACAGCTACGGCGGCTCTGCTTTTTCCTCTTCGCGCTGCAATCCGTTGATATTGAGCTGAAAAAAAGCTTCCCTTCGTCTTTTGCGCAGCCTTAGCACATTGTACTAACATAGCTTTTAATGTTGTATTTCCATGCGTAGTTTTTCCACTCTTTCGTTTCCCTGCACTCTCATGGTTACCTGGCGCCACACCAGCCCAAGAACTAATATGTCTTTCGGTTGGAAACCGATTCATATTTAATCCGATTTCCGCTAAGATTGTTTCTGCACTGATTCTCCCAACACCCGGTATTTCATCTATGGCTGCGATGGCTTCTTCATATTTGTTCAAGTAGTCTTTGATTAGTTTGTCCATATCTTCGATACGTTTTGTCATATCGTCAATATGATCCAAGACATTACGAAGCAATCTGCGTTGCAAGGGCGAAATAATTCCATCAACGCAAGCCATGATTTCATTGAGTTTAGCGTGCATACTAGGATGAAGCAGCCTTAAAATCTCGTCTTCATCAAGCTTTTTATCTTGGACAATGCTTTCCAAAAGTCGCCTGGAACTCTTGCCGTTGATGGCACTTACTACACTGGATAGTTTCACATTGGCTCCTTCTAGCATTTTCTGCAATCGGTTCAGCTCTCGGCTTCGCTCATCAATCAAGCTCTTGCGATAGCGAGAGATTTCCCGTAGTTCCCGTTGTTCACGGTCTGGAATATAGCTTGCTTTTAGTAACCCATGTCGAAGAAGATCGGCAATCCATTCTGCATCTTTGACGTCGGTCTTACGACCAGGCAAAGCTTTCATGTGCTGGGCATTTACTACCATGGCATTGAGATCGGAAAGCTCAAAGATATTGTACAATGGTTTCCAGTAGGAAGCGGTACTTTCCATGGCAATCATTTGACAACCGGCGTCAACTAACCAAGCTGATAAATCTCTCAGTTCTTTTGTCGTTGTACCAAACTGACGAAGTTGCTGCTTTCCACCACAGATTAGACAGGCAACTATCATCTTTTTGTGTACATCAATCCCACAACAACGCTCATAAGTTATGTCCACAATACCATCCCCTTGTAGATAAAATATGGCGTGACTTCCTGTAAGTTATTACTTTACTACACGTCCTTTCGCCCGAAGGGGCTGGACAATATGTGGTGCAAGCAGGAAATCATATCAATTTTGGGGTCGAGTTCTTGACTCAAAAAGAATCGACCTTATGCCATACTTTAATTATACATCATTGTTTTCGTTCATGGTGATGCTACCGCTTGCGTTGCATCTTATTTTGGGGCAATGCCAAAAGAAAAGCCTTGGGTTTAGGGATACACTAAGAATTTTATAAATAAAATATTAGTGCCATAGCCGACTACCTATCTGTCCATAGTTCTTCTACACAATGGAAGCTATTATTCACAAATAGCTTCTTTTTTTGTTGTCTGCTCATAAATAATAGAACAATTTTTGCCCCGCCCTTTCCCCTCGTATAAGGCAGCATCCGCAAGGGAAATATTTTTTTCCATTGTTAATTTTGGTGAAATCTGAACCAAGCCAAATGTAATCGTCACACCAAAAAATCTTTCTCCATACTTGAATTTCTCCCGTGAAATTTTTTCACGAATCGTTTCTACAAACATTTTAGCCTCTGCTACTGTAGCCTTCGGGAAGAACACAATAAATTCTTCACCGCCCCATCGAGCTACAATATCATTATCCCTACAGGCTTCATTCATAATTTCCGCTACACAATGCAGAACCTCATCCCCCATCGAATGCCCGTAAGTGTCATTGACTTTTTTAAAATCATCAATATCGCCTAAAGCGATCACCATATCATCATCATTTGTATCCAATTGCATTTTCAGTTTTGACATAAAGTAACGACGACTATAAATTTTCGTTAAATAATCATGGTTGACCATTTTCGTCATCTCTTTAATGATAATAGTCAGCTCATTTTTAGCTCGCTGATTTTCTAAATGCACCCTTACCCGTGCCTTTAATTCCGATGGGATGAAGGGTTTCGCGATATAATCAACCCCACCGCATTCAAAGCATCTTACGATAACATCACTGTCTTGCTTCGCCGTAATAAACATAATAGGAATATGCATCGTGATTGGATTACTTTTTAAACGCCTGCAGATCTCAAAACCATTTATTTTTGGCAAAATAAGATCTAATAAAATTAAATTAGGAACTAAATCAATAGCCAGCTTCAAACCATCTTCACCATGCTTTGCTTTTACAACATTCAAACTGGCTGTCTTCAGGATATCTTCAACAACCTTACAAATTAAAGCACTATCATCAATTACAAGTACAATTTCTTTGTTCACCATATCCAAAACCCCTCCAATCACATTGAAAACCGCTTTACAAATGAATGATTTTAATAAATTATGTTGCACGCGAATTTTTACTATAAATTTCACTTTCTTGTAAAAATTACTTCTATATTAATTTATAACACATCTTGTGGATAATGTGTATAACAAAGTGCATAAGTTGGCTCTTATCGTCTTTTTAAAATCTAAAAATAAAAAAATTCTCACGATATTTTTGTAACACAATAACTTTCGCTTTCATAAAATACCACAAATAATAGAAAAAGTTAGCTGCGGTTAACATCCGTACCCAGCACTAACTTTCGCTATGGAGGCTGATTTTATGGAAATAAATCATATGAGCAAACCCTCTCTTACACAACTTGAGATCGGGCAAACCTGCCATGTCAATACGATAGAACTTACAGGTCTATTAAAAAGACGCGTTCTAGATTTGGGTCTGGTGCCTGGTACCTTGGTAAAGTGTGTCCGCCGCAGCCCATCCGGAAATCCAGTGGCCTATCATGTGCGCGGCACTACAATTGCCCTCCGCAATGAAGATGCAGACTTTATTAAAGTGAAATTATAAAAAAGTTTATCTTCATGAATGATATAGGAGGAAAGAAAATGTTTGAAAATCGCATACAACACCTTGCATTTTTAAAAGAACGGTTTCATATTCAAGCTACACCGCAGCAATTTATAATTGCGCTTGCCGGCAATCCCAATGTAGGAAAAAGTACGATATTCAATGAATTAACAGGACTTCGACAACACACAGGCAATTGGCCCGGTAAAACAGTAGATAATGCCCAAGGTACCTTCCATTATTTTGAACAGGAATTTCTACTCATTGACTTGCCGGGAACTTATTCGATTATGGCACACAGCATGGAAGAAGAAATTGCGCGTGATTTTATTTGTGAAGCAAAACCCGATGCAACCTTAATTGTCGTCGATGCCTCTTCACTCGAACGCAATCTTAACCTAGCGCTGCAAGTGATGAATATTACATCCAAAGTCGTTGTTTGTGTAAATCTGCTGGATGAAGCCAAACGAAAAGGTATTGATGTAAACCTCAATCGCCTGAGCGAACAGCTTGGTGTACCAGTCGTTGGAACAACAGCGCGAACTGGTGAAGGTATGGAGGATTTAAAGCGCACTTTGTTTGAAGTTGCCAATAATGAAATCAATAGCACACCCCGAAAAGTTCAGATGGATTCAGCTGACCCCAGCGAAGATGAAATCGTCGCCACACTCTATCAACATGCAGAACAAATCAGCCAGCAAGTGGTGCAGAAAAAGGCAGCAGAAAAAAAATCTCTAGAACATCGTCTGGATGATTTACTTACTTCACGTTGGTTTGGTTATCCCGTTATGCTGCTGCTTTTAAGTTGCGTTTTTTGGATCACAATTGAAGGGTCCAATATTCCCTCACAACTTCTTGCCGATCTACTGCTGGGAATGCAAGACGATCTCTCAGAATTGTTTATCTACCTAGGTGCGCCTGCTTGGCTGCATGGAATTGTTGTCTCAGGTATGTATCGTTCACTTGCTTGGGTAGTTTCTGTCATGCTGCCGCCAATGGCGATTTTCTTTCCTCTCTTTACTTTATTAGAAGACTTGGGCTACTTACCACGTGTCGCCTTCAATTTAGACCATGCATTTAAAAAATGTCACTCTTGCGGCAAACAAATTCTTACCATGTGCATGGGATTTGGTTGTAATGCCGCGGGAATCGTTTCCTGTCGTATCATCGATTCACCTCGTGAACGACTTATCGCAATTGTAACCAACAATTTAGTTCCGTGTAACGGACGTTTTCCAACACTCATCGCTATTTCAACAATCTTTGTCGCCGGAATTTTTGCACCGGATTTATCAACAATGATTACTTCTCTTAGTATTACATTGATTGTTCTGCTCGGAATATTACTTACTTTCTTTAGTGCCTGGGCACTATCGCACACACTTTTAAAAGGTGAACCCTCTACGAATATACTAGAGCTTCCACCTTATCGCATGCCAAAATTTACGGCAGTTCTTTATCGTTCATTAATTGATCGAACAATCTTTGTTTTAAAACGCGCTGTGATTATGGCTGCACCTGCCGGAGCCATTACTTGGATTCTTGCCAATACGATGGTCGGTGATTCTAGTTTATTACAACACTTTTCCCAGCTATTAAACCCGATTGCTTATTATCTTGGTTTGGACGGCGTCATCTTAATGGCCTTTATTCTTGGATTACCGGCCAATGAAATCGTCGTACCAATTATCTTAATGTCATATCTTGCAACCGGTCAGCTCACAGAGGTAGAGACACTATCACAGCTCAAAGATATTTTACTCGCCAATGGCTGGACTTGGCTAACGGCCGTCAACACGATGCTCTTTTGCCTGCTCCACTGGCCATGTACTACAGCGCTGCTCTCTGCGTATAAAGAAAGCGGCAGTGTAAAATGGACAGCAGTTGCTTTTCTACTGCCAACCATACTTGGGATTATTGTCTGCATTGCAACCGCATTCACTGCAAGAGCTTTAGGACTTGTTTAAAAATGAGCAAAAAAATAAAATGCAGCTAAACAATTTACGTTTGCTGCATTTTATTTATTTTCTCTTTTTTACGTTGCTACATATCCACTCTACATAACGCAATCGGATAAAAGTATGATTTTTGATCGGAAATGTTATCATCTCATTGTTTCTTTTATAATTCAGCCAATGCCGTATACTGCTCTTTTAAGCTGCGATAAATCGACTGATACAACGTGTGCCCTTTTTTATAGTACTTCTGATTTTGTGAAATTGGCTGGCAATACGCCTGCGGATGAACAAAACGATCACAAGCATCCTCTACACTGGAAAATATACCTGCACCTACGCCGGCAAGAATCGCTGCACCAAGTGCCGGGCCTTCTTGTGAAGCAACAGTTTTTACTTCACAGCCATACATATCGGCTAACATTTGCCGCCAAACTGCACTTTTTCCACCGCCGCCGCAGGCCATCATTTCATTTACCTCAATTCCCATTTCAAGAAGAATATCATTACAATCTTTCAGCGAATAAGTGACGCCTTCCATCACGGCACGCATCAAATCTTCCTTGGTATGCATTGCCGAAAGGCCAAAAAATACGCCGCGGCATGCTGGATTTAGATGTGGCGTCCGTTCTCCCATAAGATACGGCAAGTACAATAGGCGATTACTACCCACAGGTACTTTTTCTACAGCTTTATTCATTAAATTATATGGATCTGTTTTTTGCAGCGCAGCCTGTTCCTTATACGCCTCGCAAAAATTATCACGGAACCATTTAAGCGACAGCCCTGCGGCCTGTGTAACCCCCATCACATGCCAACAACCTGGAACTGCGCAGCAAAACGTATGTACCCGCCCTTTGGGATCAATTTTCACTTGACTGCTATGTGCATATACAACCCCGCTCGTACCAATCGTTGTAAATGCACGGCCGTCTTTGACAATACCGGTTCCAATCGCTGCTGCTGCATTATCGCCAGCCCCGCCAACGACAACAGTTGAAGCTGAAAGACCAGTTTTATTAGCAATTTCCGGTGTAATAGAACCCGTAATTTCCGGTGATTCATAGACTTTAGCCAGCAAAGCTGGATTGATAGCAAGTTTTTCAAGCACTTCCTCTGACCATTGACGTTTTGGAATATCCAGCAACTGCATCCCGCTTGCATCTGAAACCTCAGTTGCATATACACCGGTTAATTTAAATCGAATATAATCTTTAGGCAAAAGAATATGTCTGCATCTTGCGTAATTCTCCGGCTCATGCTTGCGCACCCATAAAATTTTAGCAGCCGTAAAGCCTGTCAATGCTGGATTTGCCGTAATTTCTATCAGCCGATCTGCACCAACTGTTTCTGTAATTTCAGCGCATTCAACCGCGGTTCGCTGATCACACCAAATAATCGACGGACGAATGACTTCGTTCTGTTCATCCAGCATGACCAAGCCGTGCATCTGCCCCGAAAGGCCAATACTTATAACATCCTCGCCACGTACTCCTGCCTTCTGTAACACTTCTTGTATCGTACCAATCGTAGCCTCATACCAATCTGTCGGATCTTGCTCTGCCCAACCGTTTTGAGGCTGATATAACGGATACTCTCGCGATGCCGATGCTATAACATTACACGATGCATCAAAAAGAACTGTTTTCGTCGCGGAAGTACCAATGTCAATTCCGATTAAATAGCGCATGTTTCACCAACTCCATATCAAAATAAATGAATTTTAATCAAATGAAAAATCTTCAATTGATATTTTCTAATATTTTAATTTCGTTTTTTAGAATATGCTGTGTTTTTTTCGGTTTCAAGCCATTCACCAAGTAATTAAAAACGATATCCATCGATTTATAGCCTTGGGTATAGGGGTGCTGATAAATGGTTGCTTGAATGATCTGCTTTTGCAGCATCTCTACCGTCGTCTCTACGCTGTCGAAAGAAATAATCGTTAATTTATTCTGCAGCCCCAAAGACAATACGGCTCTGCAAACACCATAAACACCGCCAGCGACAATGAAAATTGCATTGATCTGTGCATGTTTCACTAACATTTCCTTTGTTACTTCAAATGCTAAGATATCGTCATCATCATTCGCCACATAATCAACGATATGAAAATTCGGATATTTATTTTTCATCACATGTTTAAAACCTTCTACTCTCTGCTGATGGCCCAATGCTTTAAATGAACCTGTAACAATACCGACTTCTGCCCTTCCCTGTGTCAGCAACCCCATAATGCCGCAAGCAGTTTCTCCGCCATTGAAGTAGTTGCTCCCGACGTAACATGCACGACGACTATTTTCTATATCATTATTTATTGTAACAACAAAAATACCAGCTTCTACGAGTTCGTCAATCTTGTCTTTTATCTTTTCATCACTGATTGGATTTAAAATCAACGCATTGATTTCACTTTTCATTGCATCCATAATTCCGCATTGCTTTTCGACATCATAACCTTTCATCGTTTTTAATTCAATTTTCATTCCGTAAACACTATATTCCTTTTCTGCTACACGAATTCCACGGATAACCTCATCGAAAAATGGATTCCCATCCGCTACAAGCAAAACGCCGACTACAAGTTTTTTACGTTTCGCAGAGAGCGCGCGACCGGCTGGATTCGGCTTATAACCAAGCTCATTGGCAACTTTTTTGACCAATTGTTCCGTTTGCACCTTTACCTTACCACGATCATTGAGAACACGATCAACGGTTCCTCTTGAAACACCACATATTTCCGCTATTTTCTTAATTGTTATTGTCATTTTGCTTTATCCTTACTCTATACTAAAAATCACTTTTCATAACCTCTCCACGAATTGATATCATCCTATCATTTCTTTGCTTGGTTGTAAATGTCGAAACCAACTGCGATCAAAAGCACAAGCCCTTTGATACCCATCTGCCAGTCGATTCCAATTCCCATAATAGACATACCATTATTCAAAACACCCATAACCAATCCGCCAACAATTGCCCCTACAATCGTTCCAATCCCGCCGGTTGCTGATGCACCGCCAATATAACAAGCCGCAATCGCATCAAGCTCAAACCCATTCCCGGCACTTGGCCCTGCACAATTCAAGCGCGCAGAAAAAATCAGTCCGGCAATTGCCGCAAGCAACCCCATATTGACAAACACAAGAAATCTTATCCATTGCGTTTTAATTCCAGAAAGCTGTGTTGCTCGTTCATTGCCGCCCAATGCATAAATATGACGCCCTATCACAGTCCGATGTGTGATAAAAGAATATAGAATAATTAAGGCTGCCAGTAATAGCAAAATGATTGGCATTCCTTTAAATTCACTCAACCAATACGCAGCATATAAACAAATAAACGAGACGAGACTTATTTTTGTTATAAATATTTTTTTGCTGCTTACTTTTACTTTATATTGTATGTCTTGCTTACGAGCATTCACCTCCGATATTACGTAACAGACTGCAACAATCAAGCCGACGAGTATCGTACTATAAGGAATCGCACCAATCAATGGAATATCAGATAAAAACTTTTGCGCGATAAATTGATAGGATTCGGGGAAGGGAGACAATGTATTTCCATCCAATATAATCATCGTTGCGCCACGAAAAAGAAGCATCCCCGCCAAAGTTACGATGAAAGATGGTACTTTAATAAATGCAACCCAAAAACCCTGCCAAGCTCCAATCAAAAGCCCCACCGCCAAACAAACGAAAATCGTAAGTCCGACCGACATATTCATAGAAATCAGCATTGTTCCGGCAATTGCACCAACCACGGCAATCACCGAGCCAACAGACAAATCAATATCACCCGTCAAAATGCACGGCAGCATGCCGATCGCCAAAATTAAAATATAGCTGTTTTGCATAATCAGCTTAGATACATTCATCGGTGCAAGCAAAATACCTTGTGTAAGCCATTGAAATAACAATGCAATCGCAATGAGGGCAATAAACATCGCATATTTTCGTATTGCAATTTGAATTATGTTTTTCCTAAAGGCACTACTAGAAGAATTGGTATCGGTAGTTTGCTGATGAATTCCAGCGGTCTCTTTGCTCAACATTTTAGAATTCCCCCTAGTTATTACTTTGCATAATGCATTTCATAATACTTTCTTGAGATGCATCGGCTTTTGCAAGTTCACCTACAAAACGTCCTTCATTCATTACGTAAATCCGATCACTGATACCTAATACCTCTGGCAGCTCTGAGGATATAACAATCACCGATTTTCCCTGCGCTGCCAAATCATTGATAATACAATAGATTTCATATTTTGCTCCAACATCAATTCCTCTCGTTGGTTCGTCAAGAATGAGTACATCCGGATCAGCATAAATCCATCTGGCGAGCATCACTTTTTGCTGATTTCCGCCTGATAGATTCCCGGTATTTTGATAAATGCCCGGTGCCTTGATCTTCAAGCGCATCAAATATTCTTCCGCTACTTTGACTTCTTCATTTTCATTTACGATCCCATACGCTGAAAGCTTCTTTAAACTCGGCAAAGTCGTATTCACCCTAATATCATTGATTAAAATAAGACCTTGCTTTTTTCTATCTTCAGTAACATACGCTATACCATTCTCAATTGCATCAGATACACTCTCTATCCGAATCTCTTTGCCGTCTTTCATCATTACCCCGGAAATATCCGTGCCGTAAGACCGTCCAAAAATACTCATTGCGAGCTCTGTTCTACCAGAGCCCATAAGTCCGGCTATCCCAACAACTTCACCTTTTCTAACATTAAAGCATACATGATTGACTGCAAGCTTTTCTGTAATTTCTGGCGAATGAACCGTCCAATCTTTTACTTCAAAACAAATATCGCCTAACCGGCTTTCCCTCTCTGGATAACGATGCGTTATATCCCGCCCGACCATTCCGCGGATAATTCTATCTTCTGTAATTTTTTCAACATGCGTATCAATGGTTTCAATCGTCATTCCATCACGAATCACTGTAATTTTGTCCGCGACTTTCGTCACTTCATTTAATTTATGTGAAATTATAATTGCTGACATATTACACTCTTTACGCAATCTGAGTAATAGTTCTAAAAGTTTTTCACTCTCCGCATCGTTCAAAGCGGCTGTTGGTTCATCAAGAATCAACAACCTGACATTTTTGGACAACGCCTTCGCAATCTCGACGAGCTGCTGTTTCCCAACACCAATCTGATTGATCGGCGTATCCGGATCCTCTTGCAGTCCGACAGTTTCCATAAGTTTTATCGCTTCATACCGACATTTGCCCCAATTGACAATGCCGTGCTTTGCTCTTTCATTCCCTAGAAAAATATTTTCCTTGATGGACAAATAAGGAATCAGTGCCAATTCCTGATGAATAATTACGATTCCTTCCTTTTCACTTTCTCTTATATTTTGAAATTTACATTCTTTTTCATCGTAAATAATCTCTCCGGTATAAGTACCATACGGATATACCCCACTCAAAACATTCATTAAAGTTGACTTTCCTGCACCATTTTCTCCGACAAGTGCATGGATTGTTTCTTCCTCAATCTTTAGCTGTACATTATTTAAAGCTTTTACCCCAGGAAATTCCTTTGTAATTTGTCGCATCTCCAATAAGACTCTGCCCATTTTCATAGCTCCTCCTGCCTGCAAATGTACATATGTAAGAGATCGTGGTACAAGTTCCCCTACCACGATCTCTTAACAGTTCAAAATCCATGATAGAAGTTTTATTGTATATCCGATTCTTTATAATAGCCTGAATCAATTAATAGTGACTTATAGTTTGATTTATCGACAAATTGAGGCTTACATAAATAAGATGGTATAACTTTTTTTCCATTATTATATGTTGTTGTATCGTTGACTTCTGGCTCTTGTTTATTTACCATTGCTTCAACCATTTTAACCACTTGATCTGCAAGGGCTCTCGTATCTTTAAATACTGACATTGATTGCTGTCCAGCAACAATTGCTTTTACATTTGCAATATTTGCATCCTGCCCCGTTACGATCGGCATTGGTTTATCAGCAGATCCATATCCGGCTGATTTAAGCGCCGATTGCACTCCTAATGAGGTAGAATCATTCGAACATAAAACTGCATCAATTTTATTTGTTGTATAATTAGCCGTAATAATATTGTCCATACGTTCTTGTGCTTTTGCCTCATCCCAATTCGGCGTTGCACATTGTTCACGAGTCAGCTGTCCTGACTTAACAATCAACTGGCCCTTATCAATATATGGCTGCAATACTTCCATCGCACCGCCAAAGAAATATACCACATTATTATCATCTAGCGGGCCAGTCGCAATTTCGAAGTTATATGGGCCTTTGCCTTCTTTCAATCCCAATTTTTCTTCTATGTATTGTCCCTGAATTTTACCGACGCTAAAGTTATCAAACGTTGCATAAGCATTGACAGCATCAGTATTCATAATTAATCGATCATACGCTATGATTGCACAACCAGCTGTTTTTGCTTCATCCAAAACAGACGATAAAGCGCTGCCATCAATCGCCCCCACAACAATCACTTTTGCCCCTTTTGTAATCATATTTTCAATTTGTGCCACTTGCGTTTCCACTTTATTTTCTGCGAATTGAAGATCTACCTGATAACCCTTTTCCTTTAGCTTAGCCTCCATATTGGATCCATCTTGATTCCACCGCTGTAATGATTTGGTCGGCATCGACACACCAACTTTAATTGATTTATCGTTACTTGAAGTAGTTGATTGAGCTCCCCCGCAGCCAGTCATCATAACTGTTGCTGCTAGCATAGCACCCGCCAAAATGAATGATATTATCTTTCTCACTCGCTTACCTCTCCTTTTTGTGTGCTCAGGCACATTTTATGACTAAAGAATATCACTGAATTTTCTACTCGTCAATCATTTATTTTCAGTTTTATTAGACTTTTCTAATTTTTCAGTTATATATTTCGGTCTGTAAAAAATATAAAACAAATCAAGCATTAGATATCATAAACCATACGCTTATCATATTAAATTTTTATAGAATATTTTTATTATATAATGATTACTTATTTATTTTTTACGTCATAATCATAATTTTAAATTTTGTTTGACAGAAATAAACAGCAATGCTATTCTTTAATCATCTTATTGTGCTCCTGCACATTAATTAAAAACTAAAAATTCTATGGAGGAATGTAACATGAGTCTAATTCGCAAGCAAACCTTCGGAACAACCAAAGAGGGCAGACCCGTTGAACTCTATACCCTTACAAATAAAAATAATATGCAAGTTACAATCTCAACCTATGGTGGCACGATTTTATCAATTAAAGTTCCGGATAGAGAGGGTAAATGCATTGATGTCGTTTTAGGATATGACAGATTAGAAAATTATGAAGTACAAGATAAATATATTGGTGCTCTAATTGGACGCCATGGCAATCGTATAAAAAAGGGTCAATTTTCTTTAAACGGTAAAACCTATCAACTGGCTTGCAATGATGGCAACAACCATCTGCACGGCGGTAAAATTGGTTTTGATAAAAAAATATGGTCTGCAAAAGAAAATAACCAAGGTCTTACCCTAAGTTATATCAGTCCGGACGGTGAGGAAGGATATCCTGGCACATTATCTGTGGAAGTACACTATTCTTTAACCGATAACAATACCTTGTCGATCGATTACAAAGCAAATGCAGATGAGGATACCGTTTGTAATCTTACAAACCATACATATTTTAACCTAGCGGGTTACGACAGTGGCACAATTTTAAATCAAAAAATTCAGATATTTGCGAATTATTATACCGATGCCGACAAAGAATCTCTGCCAACAGGAAAAATTTGTTCCGTCGAGGGGACTCCGCTTGATCTTCGGCAACCAACAACCATCGGTGCGCATATCGACGATGCCTTTGAACAACTACAATTTGCCGGTGGTTATGATCATAACTGGATCATTGAAGATTATGACGGAACATTAAAAAAAGCTGCTTTTGCTCTTGCTGACAGTACCGGAATTACACTCACAGCTTCGACAACATTACCTGGACTACAATTCTATAGCGGAAATTATCTTGATGACGCACCCGAGGGGAAAAATCATTCTCGTATCTATAAGAGATGTGGTTTTTGCCTTGAAACACAATACTTTCCCAATGCTTTGGAACATCCCAACTTTGAGCAGCCTATTATCAAAAAAGGAGAGACCTGGCATGCTTTGACAACTTATCAATTTGGTATACATAAATAAAGATGGCTGCATGCAGACTCGGTTGCACAGTTCACGCATTGCTTGTTAAAGTATGAATTTAATCAATACTATCAATGGATAAAATTTAAAACTATGCTACACAAAGGAGAGCTAAATGATGACTATGACAAATATTCCGAAAGTGAATTTTGGTATCATTTCTGTAAGCCGTGACTGTTTTATTATTACCTTGTCCGAAAATAGGAGAAAAGCGATTGTGGAAGCTTATACCAAAGAGCATGGTACAATCTATGAAGCACAAACAACCGTAGAAAATGAGCACGATATGTTGAAAGCCGTTCAAGAAGTGAAAGATGCCGACTGTAACGCATTGATTGTCTTTCTTGGTAATTTCGGTCCAGAAACTCCAGAAACGCTGATTGCTAAAAATTTTAACGGACCGGTTATGTACGTGGCTGCAGCCGAAGAATCCGGCAAAGATCTAATCAACGGTCGTGGTGACGCATATTGCGGCGTTTTAAATTGTTCTTATAACCTTGGACTTCGTAAAATTAAAGCTTTTATTCCTGAATATCCGGTAGGAACAGCCGATGAAATTGCCGCAATGATACATGAATTTTTACCAGTGGCTCGTACGTTAATCGGTCTATCCAGCCTCAAAATCATTACATTCGGCCCGCGCCCGCAAGACTTTTTTGCCTGCAATGCACCAATTCAGCCACTCTATGATCTTGGAATCGAAATTCAAGAAAATTCCGAGCTTGATCTACTGGTCTCCTATCGTGCGCATGCCAATGATCCTAGAATTAAAGATGTAGCCGCTTCAATGGCAAAAGAACTAGGATCTGATGGCAACCAGTATCCAGATTTATTGCCGCGTATGGCGCAATATGAGCTTACACTGCTCGATTGGCTCGAAAAAAATAAAGGTGCCAGTCAATACACTGCATTAGCAAATAAATGCTGGCCAGCTTTTCCATCAGAATTTGGCTTTGAGCCATGTTATGTCAACAGTCGGCTTGTTGCGCGCGGAATACCTGTAGCCTGTGAAGTCGATATCTATGGAGCACTGAGTGAATATATCGGTATGTGTGTGAGCGAAGACACGGTCACACTCCTTGATATCAATAACTCTGTTCCCAAAGATTTGTTTGAAGAAAATATCAAGGGTACTTTCAATTATGACTTAAAAGACACCTTCATGGGGTTCCACTGCGGCAATACCCCACTTTGTAAGCTTGCGAAAGGCGCCGTAAAATACCAGTTGATTCAAAACCGATTACTAGAAAACGGTGGCACACCTGATATCACCCGAGGCACACTAGAAGGCGATATTGCCGCCGGAAAAATTACTTTTTTCCGCCTTCAAAGTACAGCCAGCGGACAAGTACATTCCTATATCGCCCAAGGTGAAGTTCTCCCTGTAGCCACCCGCTCCTTTGGCGGAATTGGCATATTTGCAATTCCTGAAATGGGGCGTTTCTACCGTCATGTATTGATCGAAAAACAATATCCACATCATGGCGCTGTCGCTTTCGGCCATTACGGCAAAGCCTTATTCTCCATTTTTCAGTATCTCGGACTCAAAGACATTGCGTTTAATCAACCAAAAACCATGCTTTATCCGACTGAAAATCCATTTGCTTGATCATAAATCATATCGCTAAACGACATGACACAATAAAAATGTACCCTGTACGAATAGAGAAAATGCTTTCTCCGTTCCTACAGGGTACATTTTTTGCTTCTTTGTTATCTCATCTCATCTCCGGCATCCAACCGCTTCCGTCTTTCTGCCTCAATTTTCTTTACGCTTTTCTCTGCCACCGGCAGATTTTCCGGCATAGTTCCACCTAGTTCAGCGATTGTTTGTCTTACTTTCTTCCCAACAGAAAAATGCGTCTGATTCGCTTTTTCTTTTCCTTTTATTTTTTCACGTCGCAATTTTTCATCAGTTTGTGTAGCTCTAAATAGGTTAGCAGCCAGCTCCGTACTTCCCATATGATCTAAGATGGTTTGGTTCTTTTTTAAACCTTTATGCGCATGAATCTCTTTGGCACCCAGCCCACCATATAGCCCCTTATAACCACTGTTTTGAAAAATAGCATAGTCTTTTCCCTCTTGAACTCCGGCGTATTTAGCAGCTTCAGCTAAGGATTTATTATGATTTTTTAATTCATTCCGTATTGCCAAACGTTTTTGTTCTTCATTCAATCGTTCAAATTCTTCTTGTACTTCCTGTTCTCTTGTCTTTACCGCAAAATAGGTTTGTCCTAATGCTACGACCTTTTTACGCGAATCACCATTCTGAACAATCAAATAACAGGCATAGCGCGTTAATTTAACATCCTCAATTCCACGCTGCACACCAGAACCGATTTCAACCATTTTGTTGACGTCAACAAAATGGTTAGATAGTAGGTTGCCACTATTTTTACAAGCTATTTTTGCTTTATGAATGACCTTTTCAAAATTTCTCCATTCCGTATATTCTAAAATTACTAGCAACTCTCTTGCATACCAAAATTCCGTACCATGATCATCATGGTATTTACTATCTTCAAATATTTTCATTGAATACTCCATGATATCTGTCATTAAAAACTCTCCTCTCTCACAACTATAAGAATATCCTTATAGTAAAGAACATTTCCCAATCGATCATCTTTTATATGCGTAAGTTACAGAATATTTTCTATATTTTAAGTCTACCATTTTTTTTATTGCAAGCCAATATTTTCTTATTAGTAAAAATGTAACATTTTCACTAAACAAAAAGGTCTTCCAGCTTAAACACTGAAAGACTTAAATTTAGATTATAAATAAAGATATAAGCACAAAAATCAAAATTCTTTTTCATTCATAAATTGTTTGAAATTTACATGAATCTCTGGATTTTCCTTCATAAAACTCACCAAAGACTGGATAGAATAAATCGTCGTCCGTGATAAATAATGTTCCATCGCTTCTGCTTCTTCGCTTATGTTGCAGTCTGCTTCAATCAAATATAAAAAATCTTGCAGAATTCGATTTCGTTCCACCAAAAAACGACCAACAATCCGGCCCCAATCCGTCAAATATATATCGCCATATTTACGATATATAATATATTCTTTGCTTTTCAGCTTTCGGATCGCTTTACTAACCGAAGGTGCTGATACTTTTAGTTTTCTGCCGATATCAGACACTCTTACACTTGCCTGATTCAATGAAAAACGATAAATTTCCTCAAGATAATCCTCTAAGCTTGGCGATAAATCATATTCTAAATAAAGTTTATCATCATGCAGCACGATCAATCCCCTCGCACATCCCTTTGATACCATTACTATATGCGAGATAGACTAGCAATATGACTGCTCCTCAATCAAGCTCCACGGTCCCTGTATACATATTATAATAATGTCCCCTGAACTGCAGCAGATCTTGATGATTGCCTTTTTCAATAATTTTCCCCTGCTCCATGACAAAAATCAGATCTGCATTGCGCACGGTAGACAAGCGATGGGCAACAATGAACGTCGTACACTGCTGCATGAGCTGTTTTAGCCCCTGCTCTATATACATTTCTGTCCTCGTATCTACAGAGCTTGTTGCTTCATCCAAAATCAGCATCGGCGCTTTTGACAGAGCTGCTCGTGCAATATTTAATAACTGCCTCTGCCCTTGACTCAAATTTGCTCCATCGCCTTCAATCATCGTATCATAACCTTTTGCAAGTTTTTTTATAAAAGAATGTGCATTTACTAGTTTTGCTGCAGATTCGACCTCACTGTCATCTGCACTCTGTCTTCCATATCGTATATTTTCTCGAATCGTTCCGGTGAATAAATGCGTATCTTGTAACACTACAGCAATTGCCCTTCGCAAACTGGATTTCTCAATATCTCGAATATCAATTCCATCAATC
Organism: Massilibacillus massiliensis; assembly: GCF_900086705.1. NCBI lineage: Bacteria > Bacillati > Bacillota > Negativicutes > Selenomonadales > Sporomusaceae > Anaerosinus > Anaerosinus massiliensis. The sequence continues at coordinate 2,039,834 of NZ_LT575483.1, forward strand.
GTAATCATCCCTCGATCAACCTCATAAAAGCGCGTAATTAGATTTAAAATTGTCGTTTTGCCTGCACCAGTCGCACCGACAAAAGCAACCTTCTGACCGACCTTTGCCTGCAATGAAATATTCGTCAAAATTTCTTTTTCTTTGCTATAGCCGAAAGAAACATCGTCAAATACTACGTTCCCACATACAGGAATACATGCATTATCATGCGCTCTTCGCCAAACTAAGCCGCCCGTTGTATCCCGCTTCAATACAAATTCATGATTTTCATCAGTCACAGCTTCTACTTTTTCTTCTAATATTTCAACGATTCGTTTTGTACCAGCCAAGGCAGTAACCACCGTATTATATTGATTGGAAGCCTCGTTAATCGGTCTGCCAAACATTAATGTAAATTGTAAAAACACCACCAATGCCCCTAGCGACATCTGTCCAAAAACAACCAGCATACCACCGATCATAACAATTCCCGCATAAATAACATTATTCAGATTGCGTGCTAACGGCATCATCATCCCGGCATAAGACTGTGCCGCCATTGCCGTTTCACATAAGGCTGTATTGAATCCCATGAAATCTTTTTTGACCTTATCTTCATAGCCAAAAACTTTAACAACTTTTTGCCCACTCATGATCTCCTCTACATATCCGTTGAGTGTGCCTAAGTTTTTCTGCTGCAAAGTAAAATACTTGCCGCTGATTTTCGTCAGCCGATTCACACAAAAAAGCGTGAGTGGTATCACTAGAAATGCAATCAACGTGAGTATAGAACTGCGCGATATCATCATGAAAAAAATGCTGATAATCGTAATGACACTGCTAAAAAACATGAGCATACTATTTTGCAACGCATCGTTTAATGTATCCACATCATTACTAAAACGACTCATCATCTCACCGGTGGTATGCGTATCATGATAGCGAATGGACAATGTCTGCACATGTTGAAATAAACGCATACGAATTTCATAAATTGTCTTCTGCGCAATATGCAGCATAATTTTATTTTGCCCATAAGCAGCCAGGACTGATAATAAATAAATGCCTGCCAACATAACTGTACCGTGTGCTAAACCGATAAACCGTTCCTCTATGCTGGTATCTACATTCTGTGGCTGCAGAAATTGATCAATTAAAGGTTCTAAATACGCTGTCCCGCCTAGAGTAGTTGCAATATTGACCAAAACTAAAAGAAACGCTGTTATCAGTAAAATCTTTTTTGGTGCCAAGTAGAGCCACAAGAAATGTAGAACCTTTTTCCATTCCTTTGACCCCTGTAAATTTTCAATCGGGGTATTGGCATTTGGCGGCTTTGATTTTTGTTGTTTATTCATAAACCTTCCTCCGCCTGCTGATTTTGTGAATCATAAATTTCTTGATATTCTACACTTTTTTCTAATAATTCTTGATGACTGCCGCTGGCAACAATTTTTCCTTCACGCATAACCAAAATTTTATCAACATCACGCACCGCGCTAATTCTTTGCGCAATAATAAACATCGTTGTACGATGTAATAAATTCGTAAGCCCCTGCCTAATCTTTTTCTCGGTTACAGTATCTACCGCACTCGTACTGTCATCTAAAATCAAAATAGCAGGTTTCTTCAGAATAGCTCTGGCAATACAAAGCCGCTGTTTCTGTCCCCCAGATAAATTAGCGCCGCCCTGCTCTAACAGCGTATCATATCCATTGGCGAAGCCTAAAATAAAATCATGTGCCTGTGCAGCCTTAGCCGCTGCTACAATTTCCATCTCACTTGCATTTTCATAACCCCACTTTAAATTATCGCGAATCGTACCGGAAAACAGCGTATTCTTTTGCAAAACCATGCCAATCTGCTTACGCAGCGATGGTATCGTATACTGCCGAATATCTTTCCCATCCAGCAGAATTTTTCCTGCTGTAACATCGTATAACCTTGGAATCAACTGCATTAAAGAACTTTTTCCCGCCCCGGTACTACCGATTATTGCAATCACTTCTCCCGGGCGGACTGTAAAACAAATATTCTCTAAAACATTTTCCTCCGCTGACCCTGCGTAACGAAAATTTACATCTTGAAATGTAATTTCACCGCAAACATTTGCAATATCCTGTGCACCCTGTTCATCAACTAAATCGACTTTTGTATCAAAGATCTCACAGATTCGTTTATAAGATGCACTCGCACGCGCTAACATAATAAACATCAAAGACAACATCATCAAAGACATTAGAACAATAAAAATATAATTGATAAAGGCGGTCATTTCGGCAACATCCAGGTCTCCCTGCAAGACCATATTTCCGCCAAAATATACAACTGCAACAATAGCAGCATTCATCATAAACATCATTAACGGCATATTGATAATGACAACGTGCATAGCCTTAATAGAAGCTTCCAATAAATCACGATTCGCCATCCTAAACTTTTCTATCTCATAAGTTTCACGAACAAAGGATTTTACCACGCGAATATTCGTCAAATTTTCTTGTATATTAGAATTCAAACCATCTAATTTTTTTTGCATTTTTTTAAATAGCGGAACAGCCAAATATATAATGTATGCTAAGGAAATCACTAGAATTGGCATAATCACAGCCAAAATTATCGCAAGTTTAGGACTAATTTGAATAGACATAACTAAAGAAAAAATAAGCATAAATGGTGCTCGAGCCAAAATTCGAAGTCCTGTTACAACTGTACTTTGCAGCTGCGTAATATCATTTGTTAACCTAGTTGTTAACGATCCAACAGAAAATTCATCGATATTGGCAAACGAAAAAGTCTGTACTTTATCAAATACCCCACGTCTCAATTCTGCGGCAAAACCAACACCTGTACGTGCTGAATACCGTACAGTACCAATCCCGCTAAGCAAAGACAACACAGCAACAGCAATCATCGTAAAACCAACTTGGCTGATATAACCGATATCACCGGAATTCACGCCCTCGCCGACCACTTTTGCCATAAATTTAGGGAATGCCATTTCTGCTACTACTTCAATAAATAAAAAAAAGAGTGCGAGTATGATATCTTTTTTATAATTTTTTATATAAGGATACATTCTAAGCAAGATTTTCACTCCCTAAAAACTACTTTTTCTTATTATAAGTCATTTTGCCAAAACAAACCCTATAAAAAATAAAAAGGACTAAAATGCTTCTAGTCCTTTTTACTTTTTATACCATTGGCTAATTTTATTGCAATTTTCTCTAGTAACTCCCACTCTTGTTCATTTAAACTGCTAAGCAGTACCGCAAACCGTTTTGGAAAATCATGATCATTCCTTTTTATTAACTCCGATGCCCAGGCTGTAAGCGCCTCATTTCGATTCATTTTAAGAAACATTTCGCCCTCTCCAGCTCGAAGCCACCGTTCACTAACACGAAAAAAAGAACATATAAAAGAAATATTTCTATCTGTTATATTACGGCTATTACTTTCATATAAGCCGATTGCACTAGCCTTCAATCCTATTTTCTCTCCAAACTCAGCTTGTGTAAGATTCAGAGATTTTCTAAGCTCTTTTATTCTACTGCCAATTTGCATCCTATCACCACCTTTCGACCAAATAATATCACAACGAATCACACTCTGCAATATTTATTACATGATAACTATTGCTTAGAAAAACACTAAGTAGTATTATAATCTTACGGAGAAATAAAAAGCACTAGAAGGAAAGGTAGTGACGAAATGTTAGAATTAAAAAGCGTTGATTTAGCAGCAGAGAGAAAGGACTTAACTGAAAACGAAAAAAGAATTCTCAATATTTTTACCAAAATACTTCCAGAACTTACTACAGTTGAACAAGAAAAACTATTGGCTTTTGGAGAAGGCCTAGCTTTTGCAAAGCAAAAAATAAAAAATACCTAACGATACTAATATCATAATACTGGAGGATATCATGCAATTTAAGAACATTCAAACCAAAATTCTTGTAAACTTACTTCCTTTATTCATTATAAGTTTCCTCGTTTTATCAGGTATCAGCTATTATATGGCGAAAAATTATTTAACGAATAGTGTAAATGAAACTGCGACAGCGATAGGGGACAAATTTTCTGCTCAAATTTATGCAGAAATGCATGAAAAAATGCTGCATTTAGAAGATATCGCAAATATCCCACAAATCCAAGGAGAAAACAAAGCAGATCAGCAAGCGATCCTAATTGCAGAAAAAAACCGACTTGCTGAATTTGATGCAATTTTTCTGATTTCATTAGATGGTTCTGGAATCAGTGGTGATGGCAAATCCTACAGTTACAGTGACCGAGATTATTTTACGATGGTGAAACAAACACAAAAATCTTTTATTTCTAAACCTCTAGTCTCAAAAAGCACAGGAAAATTATCGGTAATCCTCGCCACACCTGTTAGCGCGAATGGAAAAATGGTCGGTATCGTTGGTGGTACAATATCACTAGAAAAATTATCTACTATGCTGAAAGATTTAAAATTTAAGAATACAGGTTACGGCTATATTACAGATCAATCCGGTCTAATCATTGCGCACGACAAGACACCCGAAACGATCGGCAAATTAAATTTAACAGAAAAGAAAATCAATCCGGAAGTAAAATCTTCACAAACAGAGCTTGATGATCAACTGATTCGTTTATTTAAACAAGCTACTGATGATAACAAAGCTGTAAACGGCATTTACACTGCGCTCAACGGCGATAAGGTACTTTCCGTCTTCACGCCGATAAACCTAGATGGCAATGCGCGCTGGATGATGATCGTTACGGCGCCTGAGGCAGAAGTTATGGATGATATTGCAACACTCACTCAGTCGATGCTTTGGCTGTCATTGTTCTTCACAGCGATTGCTGTCATCTTTATCATCATCTTCAGTAAAAAATTAGCAAAACCGATCAAAGACTTAGAAACTGTCTCAAATCGTATTGCGACAGGTGATTTATCAAAAATTGAAGTAAATATCTCAACAAATGATGAAATTGGGCGTCTCGGCAAAAGTTTTGAACAAATGACCCAGAATTTACAAAACTTAATAAGAAAGATTCTAGTTGCTACCGAACAATTGGCTTCCTCATCAGAAGAACTAACTGCCAGTTCCGAGCAATCCGCACAAGCTGCAAATCACATTGCAACATCCATAACCGAGGTGGCAGAAGGTGCAAATCAACAATTAAGTACCACCAATGATACAACCTCCGTCATAGAGCAAATGTCAATCAGTATACAACAAATTGCCGATTATGCCAGTCAAGCCGCCGCCCAATCTACCCAAGCAACAGAGAAAGCAACAGATGGTGACCATGCCGTGGAAAAGGTAATCACACAAATGGATCAGATAAAAACAACCGTAGAAAAATCTGCACAAGTTGTCACAAAATTAGGCGAACGCTCCAAAGAAATCGGACAAATCATTGATGCCATTTCTAATATCGCCGGACAGACAAATCTGCTGGCACTAAATGCAGCAATTGAAGCTGCCAGAGCCGGTGAACAAGGCAGAGGCTTTGCCGTCGTAGCAGAAGAAGTGCGCAAATTAGCAGAACAATCCCAAGAAGCCGCACAAAAAATTGCTGCATTAATCGGTGAAATTCAAGAGGATACGGATAAAGCCGTAGTTGCGATGGATGACGGCACACGAGAAGTAAAAAATGGTGCTGATGTTGTAAATCTCGCGGGTATAGCATTTAAAGAGATCTCCAATTTAGTAACAAATATCTCTGAACAAGTACAAGATATTTCATCGGGAATGCAGCAAGTTGCTGCAAATAGTCAGCAGATTGTCCATTCCGTGAAAAAGATTGATACCTTCGGAAAAAAATCAGCAAGTGAGTCAGAAAATGTTTCTGCGGCCGCGGAAGAACAACTCGCTTCTATGGAAGAGATCGCATCATCTAGCCAGGCATTATCGAAACTCGCACAAGATTTACAAAATGCTGTTACTGGTTTTAGACTTTAATTTATGATTTCCGACCTATAAAAATAGATCACGACAGAGGATCAACCTCTAGCGTGATCTATTTTTAATTCTCTTTAACATGGTAACCTGCCTCTTGATCTGCCATTTCAGAAAAGGCTTGCATAAAATATGCCTGACTGTCAATTGGATTCTCATGCAGCAACCGTTTTGTATAATTTCCGTCATTTTGCAGCTGTCTTCCCTTGATATTATCTGCAAGCATAATTTTTATCGAAGCATAAATTTTTCTCTTAATTTCTGTATCTAGAATGGGACAAGCAATTTCTACCCGTTTTTCGGTATTACGTGTCATTAAGTCAGCAGAAGAGATATAGACTTTCATCTGTGATTCTGCACCGAAACAAAAAATTCTCGAATGTTCTAAAAATCTGCCTACAATACTAATAACTGTAACATTTTCAGTTTTTCCTTTCACATTGGGTACCAAACAGCAGATGCCACGAATGATCAAGGTGACTTTTACGCCTGCCTGCGCAGCAACTACCAATGCATCTATAATCTCGCGATCCGTAAGAGAATTCATTTTAAGGATAATTCCACTTCTTTTACCCGCTTTTGCTTTTAACTTTTCTTTTTTTATTAAAACTAAAATTTGCTGCTTTAAATTGATCGGTGCCACGAGAAGATTTTTATAAATCCCCTGCAGATTTGCAATGCACATGTTTTTAAAAAAGGCAACTGCATCTTTACCAATGTCCTGTTTTGCTGTAATCAAAGACAAATCCGTATAAATTGCTGCCGTCTGCGCATTATAATTGCCTGTACCAATTTGTGTAATATACTGCACCTTGCCTCGATCCAGTCTGGTAATCAGACATATCTTAGAATGAACTTTATATCCTTCAAAACCATAAATGATATTACAGCCAGCTTCACTTAAATTTTCCGCCCAATTGATGTTATTTTGTTCATCAAAACGCGCCCTAAGTTCCATTAAAACAGTAACTTCTTTGCCCAGCTCCGCTGCCATAATTAAATAGTTGATCAGCTTGGCCTTATTACTGCCCATACGATAAATGGTAATTTTGATTGATACAACTTTTTCGTCATATGCTGCCTCTTTGATCAATTTTGCAAACAAATCAAACTTCTGATAAGGATAGGTAAGTAAAAGATCTTTTTCTAATACATGTGCAAGCATCTGCTCATTTTTATCAACATCACAAACTGATACTGGCTGAAATTTTTCATATTGTATTTTTTGTTTTTGCTGATACTCAAACTTTTCTGCTAAAGAAAACACATACGATAATCGAATCGGTGTCTTGGTTTTATAAATTTGTTTCCGATCAATTTTCAGTCGTTTACTTAAATAATCTTCAATAAGCGAATCACCGCTTGTCTCCATTTCTAGTCGTACTGGATCAAGCCGCAAACGTTTTTTTAAGGTTCTTTTCACATGAAGAAGATAATCTTCTCCATCTTCTACGTCTTCATCATCTGGGTTAATATCCGCATTACGTGTGACACAAATTACGGATTTATCTATGATGGAATACATGTCAAAGACTTTATTCACATATGCTAATATAATTTCTTCTAACAGAATATAACGAATGGACTCACTCGGGAGAAAAATCATTTTAGGCAATGAACTAGGGACAGGAATCATTCCCAAACGCACTTTTTTCTTATGTTTGAGCAAAACTGCAATGTGCAGCACCTGATTCGCGAGATGTGGAAACGGATGCTGCAAATCAATAATCTGCGGCGATAATAAAGGTGCAATAAAATTTTCAAAGTACTTTTCCATATCTACGGCTTCCTGCACCGTCAAATCGCGTATCGTAACGCGATGCAGTCCTTCATAACATAATCTTTCCTCAATTAAGGAAAACACCGCATCCCGCTTCTTATACAATTTTTTCGCAACATGAAATATTTTTTCTAGCTGCTCCTCCGGCGTCATCAGGCTTTTATTTTCACGATTTTCCTTTTTAAGTAACGATAAATCAAATAAACTTCCTACTCGAATCATAAAAAATTCATTGAGATTGCTAGTGAAAATGGCAACAAATTTTAACCGTTCATATAAAGGGACTTGTTCATCATTTGCTTCTTCCAAAACCCGTTCATTAAATTTCAGCCAAGATAACTCGCGATTTTGTGTATAACTGATATCAAATGTCTTATTTATCCTCATGATATTTTACCTCTGCTGCCAATTGATTTTTCAACTTACTGATTGCATCTATTTTGCTGCTCTTACTTGTTTTGCACAAATCTTTTCATCTAAATTTACAGCTACATCCAGCAGTTCTTCGTCCTGATTTTTTTTCAAGACATTATGATATAAATATCCTTCACGAACACCAAAATTGCTGACAACAATCAGCTCACCCTTAAAATATTTAGTAATCGTGTGTAAAATAATCATTCCAGGCAAAATAGTTTCGATTCGATCAGGTACCGTCTTTAATAAAACATCTAAAGTTTCGCTGGAAATAAAATCATCGTCCTCATCATTTTCTAGTAATTTAATCATTTTTTTGACATTAGGCGCTTTGATTTCTTGATTTTCCGCCGGTAAATTAAAAAGGTAATTATTGATTTTGCTTGCAGCACGAATGGTACCACCAACACCGCAAATAATTGGCTGCGCTTTATACTCGATACCAATATAATCTTCAAGTTCTGCTAAAACTGCTTCTTTGATTGCTTTTCGTTCTGTCTTATCCGGCAGTAAGCTATCTACATATTGACCATATGCATTCAATGAACCAATCGGTATACTGATTGCATCAACAATTTCGGAATTCTGATAAATAACAAGTTCTGTACTTGCACCACCAATATCCACAAGCAAACCATCTTCTGCATCCATTACATGCGTAGCACCAATAAAGTCAAGTGTCGCTTCTTCACTGCCGGAAAGCACAACAATCGGAAGCCCTGTCCTTTCTACGATCTCGGCCACGGCTTCCGTACTATTTGAAACATTCCGCAATGCAGCTGTTGCAAATGCAGATACATTTTCAATATGAAAATTTTCTAAAAGAAATTTAAAATCCATTAATGCTGCACAAGCTTTATTAATTCCGTCTGGCGTCATCTTACCTTTTTTCATATGAGCCGCCAGACCTGCAATATGCTTTTTATTTAACAATACCGTTAATTTTTCATCTTCAATTTTATAAATTGCGAGTCGGATCGTATTCGAACCAATATCAATAATTGCATGTACCATGCTTTTTCTCACTCCATCTGTTTGAATATTTTTTGCAAAAAATTTATTATATTTTCTTTTTCTATGCAAAAATATGCAGTATCTACAATTTATCATAGTTCATTTTCGATAAACGCGTGTTAAAATATGATGAAATTCTTGTTAAGATTCTGTTAATTCCGTAAAAAAAAAGAAACCAGCATTACGCTGATTTCTTTTTTAATTCATTTTTTATCTCTAGCCAAAAGATCAATCACTATCGGCTTTTCTCTCAACCGCAGCAAGCGATGCGACTTTGTCATTCGCAGCTGTTTTCATGAGGGTCACGCCCTGTGTGTTACGACTAATTACCGAAATTGCATCGATATCAATCCGAATCACGATGCCCTCCGTAGAAATCAAGATCAGTTCTTGTCCAGGTTTTACAACCTTAATGCCAACAACTCTGCCTGTTTTCTCCGTTACTTTCATGTTGATGATACCTTTACCACCACGCGATTGTGCACGATATTCAGACGTTGAGGTACGTTTACCAAACCCTTCTTCTGTGACACTTAATACCTCAGCATCACGTTTCAGTGTATCCATACCAACGACTAAATCATCTTCCTTCAACCGAATACCGCGAACTCCATGTGCAGTTCTGCCCATAGAACGAACATCAGTTTCTGGGAAAGTAATTGCCATACCACCTTGTGTACCAATGATAATGTGCTGTTCACCGTTGGTCAATTTTACACCAATTAAATCATCATCATCATCTAAAGATATCGCAATTAAGCCGCCCTTACGTGCTGTATCAAAGTCCATAAGTTCTGTCTTTTTAACGATCCCTTTTTGCGTCGCCATAAATAAAAATTTATCACTTGCAAATTCCTTAATCGGAATGACTGCGGTAATTTTTTCTTTGGCTTCAAGCGGCAGCAAATTCACAATTGCTGTCCCCTTTGCCGTACGGCTTGCCTCAGCAATTTCATACCCTTTCAACCGATATACGCGGCCTCGGCTCGTAAAGAACATAATATTATGATGCGTTGTCGTTACAAATAAATGTTCAACAAAATCTTCCTCTTTTGTTCCCATACCGGCAACACCACGACCACCGCGTTTTTGATTGCGATATGTATCCACTGGCAAACGTTTTATATAATTACCGTGTGTCAATGTAATCACGATATCTTCTTCGGCAATCAAATCTTCCATATCGAGTTTAGATACATCTGTTGTAATTACAGTACGTCTGCCATCACCAAATTTACGTTTTACTTCCGTAAGTTCATCTTTGATGATATTGAGTACTTTTTGTTCATCAGCCAATACAGATTCCAACCATTCAATCGTCTTTAATATTTCTTGATATTCATCTTCAATTTTTTCACGTTCTAAGCCTGTTAAACGCTGCAAACGTAAATCCAAAATTGCCTGTGCCTGCTTCTCAGATAGATCAAAACCATCCATTAAAGCATTGCGAGCAATATCAGCTGTTTGTGATTGACGAATCGTCGTAATCACTGCATCAATATGATCTAAAGCAATTTTTAAGCCTTCTAAAATATGTGCTCTTGCTTTCGCTTTTGCAAGTTCGTATTTCGTACGTCTCGTAATAATATCTTTTTGATGCTCTAAGTAATAGAACAGAACTTCGCGTAAATTTAACACACGCGGTCTGCCATCAACAAGAGCCAATATGATGATACCAAAACTCTCTTGCATCTGTGTATGTTTATAGAGCTGATTTAAAACAATATCCGGATTGGTGTCACGACGCAATTCGATCACGACGCGCATCCCTTTACGGTCACTCTCATCGCGAAGATCCGTAATGCCGTCAATTGATTTATCGCGCACCAATTCCGCAATTTTTTCTACCAAGCGTGCTTTATTCACTTGATAAGGAAGTTCTGTTACGATAATTCTCGGTTTACCATTAGACATCGTTTCAATACGCGCTTGCGCCCGCATTTTTACAACACCGCGTCCAGTCGTATAAGCCGAATGAATCCCTTCTCGTCCTAAGATTAAACCACCTGTCGGGAAATCAGGCCCCTTAATCGCCAGCATCAATTCTGGAATTGTTACTTCAGAGTTATCAATTAACATCAATACCCCATCAATGACTTCACCTAAATTATGCGGCGGAATATTCGTCGCCATACCAACAGCAATACCAGAAGACCCATTCACCAATAAATTCGGTAATTTAGCAGGTAGTACAGACGGTTCTTTTAAAGATTCATCATAGTTTGGTACGAAATTAACTGTATCTTTTTCAATATCCTGTAACATCGCTTCGGCAACACGTGACATACGAACTTCCGTATAACGCATCGCTGCTGCTGAGTCACCATCAATTGAACCAAAGTTTCCATGACCATCTACTAATAAATAACGTGTTGAAAAATTCTGTGCCATCCGCACGGTAGCCTCATAAACAGAGCTATCACCATGTGGATGATACTTACCTAGTACTTCCCCGACAATACGTGCCGATTTTTTATACGCTTTATTTGGCGACATCCCAGCTTCGTGCATAGCATATAAAATACGTCTATGTACCGGCTTCAAACCATCACGAACATCTGGCAAAGCACGCATTACGATAACGCTCATCGCGTAATCGATATAAGAATTTTTCATTTCATCTTCAATGCGTACAGGCAAAACTTTACCTAAACCAAAATCCACAATCTCACCTCAAATAATATTATTTCTTTGCTCTTATGTATAAATTTTAAATGCAAATTAAATCCTTGCAGCCGTTGAATCTACTGCCATATACTAACTTCTAATTATAGCACAGAAAGAGATTTATGTAAAAATTTTAGTAAAGTTACTATTTTATTCACAATTTCTCTATTGTATTCTTACCTAAATACTAAAATGGTAACCGATCTGCCTGTTAAACCATATACTAAAGCAAACAAAGATGCGCAGGAGGTCATTACATGGATCTATCTTATGTGATTTTACTTGGGATAGCAGTAAGTATTGACGGATTTTTTGCCGGTATTGCTTATGGCTTAAAAAATATCAAAGTGTCTTTTACAGCACTTTCAATCATCGGATTTGTAACATTAATTTGTACGGCACTCGCAATGCAAGGTTCTTCACTACTGCTCAATTTTGTCAGTCCTGTTATTGCAACATATTTTGGTGCTTTACTACTTATTATCATCGGATTATCAAACATTTTACGATTATACTTAACCAATCCTACAGAAAAACAAACGCGAGAGACCACTGCTAAACCTATGAAAATTACATTTGCATTAGGGCGGATCGTCATTAGCATCATGAAAAAACCAGAATGTGCCGATATAGATCACTCAAATCACATTAATAAATTTGAAGCATTTTTACTTGGCCTCGCACTTGGCATCGATAATATGGTCGCAACATTCGCTGCAGGTCTTACCCACCCCTTGCATTTTTCCACGCCATTGATTATGTGCATTATACAGAGCAGTATTGTTTGGAGTGGTATCTATCTATCGGCAAAAATTGTTTCTCCAAAATTCAAACAAAAACTTGCCTATGCACCTGGCTGTGTTTTAATCTTACTTGGACTCTTCCGTCTATAAAAAAACTTCCTTTCCTAAAATAAATTAGGAAAGGAAGTTTTTTATCCTCCACTTACTTATGGATAACTTTATGATATAAATATCCTTCACGCACGCCAGAATCACTTACAGTGATTCTTTTACTCTTAAATTTTTTTACTAATGTATCTATAATAATCAAGCCTGGGATAATCGTTTTAATTCGTTCTGGTACAACCTTTAGTAAAACTTCTAAAGAAGCATTAGAAATTGACTCCGAATCACACTCAAATCTGCGAATCATTGCGTCAATACAACTTGCATCAATCATACAATTTTCTTTCGGCAAATGAAATAATTCATTATTCAATTTGCCCGCCCCTTTAAAAGTCCCCCCAATTCCACAAACATCCTCATACACACCATCTTTTATATCAACTTCCTTTTCCAGTGCATAAAGAACATCTTCTCTGATAATTTCCGCTTCAGCTTCACTTGGCAGCAAACCTTTTACATGCTTGGTATGCATAGCCAACGAACCAATCTGCATACTGCTCATGTAAAGAATTGTATTGTCCTTGTAAACGACCAGTTCCGTACTTGCGCCCCCAATGTCAATCAGGATACCTTCTTTTATCTCCATTTTATACGTTGCACCGATAAAATCTAGTGTAGCTTCTTCATCTCCAGAAATTACAGTAATATCAATGCCCGTTTTAGCGATGATCTCTCCTACAGCTTCCTTGCTATTTTCAACATTACGTAATGCAGCGGTCGTAAATGCAACAACATTGGTAATATGAAAATGATGCAATAGTACTTTAAACTCTGTTAAAACCTCACATGCCTTCTGAATTCCCTCTGGCTGCATCCAATTGTTTTTGATATAAGCGGCAAGTCCTACCATATGTTTCTTTTTAAACAATAACTCCAATCGGCCATCTTCAACTTTATAAACTGCCAGCCGAATGGTATTTGAACCAATATCAATCATCCCCTGAATCATAGCTATAAACTCCCCATATTTTTCTTTCTTAACAAGGTTACACTTTTATTATAATGATTTTCTCCGCAATTATATCATGAAATGTTTTCAAAAATATATAAATATTTTCTATAAAAATAGGTGAATGTTATATTAAGATTTTATTTATAGCACTCTTAGCATATGTCTAAATACATAGATATGCTTTTGGCATCGCCCCAAAAGTATCAAAAGGTCTAGGCCATAAACCTCCAAAATACTTGAAAAATGAGCGGCTTACTAAAATCCTTAACTCGCTTCGCTCAAACAAACGGATTTTTTTACGTAAGCCACTCATTTTTCATCCTTCGGAACATATTTTTCCGGAAAAGGCCGGAGACGAAAAGAAAAATTGCCGCATTAAAATGCGATCTGAAAATAGCTTGTATTCACATAGTGAATACAAGCTATTTAAATACGTACCACTTATAAACTAGTACGAAGATAGGCTGCCGGTTGGTGAGAAGTGCTCATATGCTAGGCACAGCAAGGGGTTGTGAAGGAGTCGTACTGCCGTACGTCGACAAACAACCCCTTGCTGTAACGACGCAGATGTGTGCTTATCGCCGACCCGCTGCCTATCTGTCTTTAATTTATAAAAATTAATCCTCAACAACAGTAACATTCTGCATCAAATCACCTTGTTGAATCTTATCCATCACATCAAGACCTTCAACAACTTGACCAAATACAGTATGTACACCATCTAAATGAGGCTGTGCTTCAAGTACGAGGAAGAATTGACTGCCGCCTGTATCTTTACCACGATGTGCCATAGACAAAGCACCTTTATCATGGATATGTGGATTTCCTTCTGTTTCACATTTGATGGTATAACCAGGTCCGCCTGTTCCATTCCCTTTTGGACAACCACCTTGTGCTACGAATTCAGGAATCACTCGATGAAACTTTAAGCCGTTATAAAAACCTTCCTTGATTAACTTCTCAAAATTGGCAACCGTACCGGGCGCTTCTTTTTCAAATAATTCAATCACAATATTGCCATGTGCCATTTCAATAATCGCTTTTTTCATGCAAATAAAACCTCACTTTTATTATTCTTATGCTTTAGTATACCATAGCTTTCTTTTTGATATCAATTTTACCGTAAGCTATTTAAAAACATCCCATATTTGTTTTCCAATCAATATAACTGTCATGAAAATAAATAATGGTTTGACGTAACCTGCACCCTTTTTTAAGGCCATCCTTGTGCCCAATAAAGCACCGCAAATCATCGCAATCCCCATCGGAATCGCATAGTAATAATTCACAACGCCCAAACAGGCAAAAGCAATCGCGGCCGCAATATTGCTCGCAAAATTTAAAGCCCGTGCATTTGCCGCTGCTCCAACAAACTCAAAGCCAATACAAAGAAAACCAAATAACATAAACGATCCCGCACCCGGTCCGAAAAATCCATCATAAAATCCCATGCCCACTGCCACCAGCCCACTTAAAGCTAGTTTCTTGTTTGTCATGCCTGTATAAGTAGAAGTCTTTCCCCAATCCTTGCGAAATAAACTATAAATCGTAACCAAAATTAGCATCACAACAACCATAGGCTTCAAAAAATCAGACGGTATCAAACGTACAACATAAACACCGCAAGCCGACCCAAAAAAACCTAAAGGAAATAAATATTTCATCAGTGCAAAATCGACTTTACCCGAACGTATAAATGACAATACACTGCTAAGCGCTCCCATCGATGCACTCACCTTATTCGTACCTAACACTTGTACCATTGGCATCCCCGTCATCATCAAAGCCGGAAGCGAAATCAACCCGCCGCCGCCAACAACCGAATCAATAAAAGCTGCAATAAAGCCTGCTGCCATAACAAATAATAAGATTTCTAAACTAATATCATCCACGATTCTTCTCCTTACATCTATTACAATCATTCTAAATTACATTGTAACATACTTCCCCATTGTAAAAACTTCAAATAAAAAAGTTATCAAAATTTCTGCTGCATACTTGTACTGAAAATATTTATTTTATAATATAAAGGTAAATAACAAAAAATATAAACAAAATCTACAAAATAAATATAAGATGTACAGGAGGAAAGCGGATGAAAAATGCAGATATCATCGATTACAAAATTATTGGTAATGAAATGCAGTTTGTCGAAATCGAACTTGACCCTCAAGAAAGTGTAATTGCTGAAGTAGGCGGTATGATGTATAAAGACAGTGCCATTAAAATGAATACCATTTTTGGCGATGGTTCCGAAAGAGAAGGCGGTCTTTTTCAAAAGCTGCTCGGTGCTGGCAAGCGCGTTTTATCTGGCGAGAATCTATTTATTACAGTGTTTACACATCAAGGCCAAAATAGAGCAAAAATTGCGTTTGCTGCACCCTATCCAGGTAACATAATTCCTATGAATTTAGGCGAAATGGGCGGGACACTCATCTGTCAAAAAGATAGTTTTTTATGCGCTGCTAAAGGAGTCTCTGTCAGCATTTATTTACAAAAGAAAATCTTGACCGGATTGTTTGGCGGTGAAGGCTTTATTATGCAAAAACTCGAAGGAGATGGACTCGCCTTTGTTCATGCTGGCGGTACTGTCGTAGAAAAAATTCTACAAACAGGTGAAACGCTCCACGTAGATACCGGATGCGTTGTTGCATTTGAACCATCGATTCATTTTGAAATTGAACGCGCAGGCAATATCAAAACATCCATATTCGGCGGTGAAGGTTTTTTCATTGCCGCACTGAGAGGCCCGGGAAAAGTTTGGCTGCAATCCTTGCCATTTACTCGCCTTGCCGGAAGAATTCACGCAGCCCTTCCATCACACGGCGGTTCAGCTGATGAATCATCCTTTGCAGATACGGCAAAAACAGTGGTTACCGGGGGCGCCATTTTGGGCGGTATTACTTCTCTTTTTGGCAATGACGAAGAAAACTAAAAAACATGAAGAAAGAGAGAGTTCACATGTTTTCTGTGAACTCTCTCTTTCTTTATACATGACCTACATTTGTTTTTTGTTTTTATCTCAAATTTATTTTCACCGATATTACTCAGCCAATTCCTGCTCTACCGAAGCAAGAATAAATGGCCCTAGCCCTTTTGGTTCATTACAAACAATAGATTCACTCATATAATAAGCGAAAGTACCATCTCTTCTACTGTCTGAACCTCCTAGTCCAGCAACCGAACAAACTTTATTCAAATTTAGATAACCATCGCGCGTTTCTAATACAAATTCGTCTAACAAGCCTTGATATGCTAATCTGGCATTTTCTCGCAACGATTGAGGCAGATAGCCTTTCCTAATTCCCTTTAGTAAAGTATACACAATCATAGATGAAGCTGAAGATTCGAGATAATTTCCCCCTTTTCTTCCTGCATCTAAAATTTGATACCATACATGGCTTTGTTTATCCTGTACCTGTATCAAAGCTTCTACACAACGGTTCAAAATAACCAGCAGCTCTTTTCTATTTTTATGATCCTCCGGAAATACATCCAGTGTATCCGCCAATGCCGTGACAAACCAGCCCATACCCCGCGCCCAGAAATTTGGCGATAAACCAGTCTGCTTATCCGCCCAAAATTGTTCTTTAGACTCATCCCATGCGTGATATAATAAACCGGTTTTTTCATCCTTCAAATGTTTTTCTGCCAGAATAAATTGTTTAGCAATATCATCAAATGCATCTTCATCACCAAACGCTTTACTATAAACTGCGTAAAAAGCCGCTCCCATATACAACCCGTCCAACCAAACTTGATATGGATAGATCTTCTTATGCCAGAAGATTCCCTCACTCGTACGAGGATGTGTATCAATTTGTTTTCTGAGCTGCAAGAGTGCTTTTTTATATTTTTCCGCTTTAGTTTCTTGGTACAGAGTTAAAACAATTTTTCCATTATTTAAATGATCTAAATTATATTCATCGATCTTATATCCTTTAATCGTTCCATTTTCATCAATGAAATGATCCATAATTTCCACAATAAACTCTAAATACTTTTTATCTCCCGTCTGTTTCCAGACTCTTGCAATCCCGTCTAGAGTCAATCCATATTCATAACGCCATTTTTCTGTTAAATTTATTTTTTTCTCAATCACTGAGTCAGCCATCCATTTACCATATTGTCTCATGATCCATCTCTCCCTTTTCTTTTTAGCTTGATGCATTTGTCCAATAATTTTAAAACCAACGCATTTTGTTTTTCAAGGTAAAAATCTTCATACTGGTATTGATTGATTCAAACCAAATTTGATATTTCTCCATTGATTAACACATGATCGAATTTTAAATCCTTGACATTTTTCAAAAGGCAGGGTTGTCCAACATTATATAAGGAACAATTGATGAATTGAACATCGGTAATTGGTGTACGGTCATAAGCATTAAATAGGAATCCTGTTTTGCCGCCATGACTTTCCAACCCATCCACTAAAATATGACGCACAACTGGTGTAAACGCGCCCGCGTCACCTTCTTCATAATCCATATCTACAATCAAAATTTCTTCTCCAATGCTTTTGATTGTTGTATTGCAAAAATAAATATATTCAATGACGCCACCACGAACCGAATTTGTTTTAAAACGTAAAGCACGATCCAAATTGGGACTATCCATTACATTACCATCAGCATAAACATGATGGACACCACCCGATATCTCGCTGCCGATTGTAATACCGCCATGACCATCTTTCATCTCATTATTGCGAATTACAATATAAGAACAAGGAACTCCAATACGCCGTCCATCCGCGTTCCGCCCCGATTTAATCGCAATACAATCATCGCCATTATCAAAATAACATTTTTCAATCAAGACATACTTACACGATTCTGGATCAAAGCCATCCGTATTAGGTCCATGACCAATAATTTTTACATTTCTTACTGTTATATTCTCACTAAGAACAGGTGCAATTTGCCACATTGGTGAATTTTTTACCGTCACACCTTCAATTAAAATATTTTTACTTTGATAGAATTGAATGAAATTTGGACGAAGATAGTGCCCTTGCCCAAATTTTCGATCTTCTACACCAATCCCTTGTTCAGCCATAGAAAATAACGTATCGCGATCTTTTTGCTGATTTGGCTCTCCTTCTTTCCAGCCAAATTCTTTCTTCCCTTTCCAAGGCCACCAATGTGTATTATCTGCATTTCCATCCAATACACCCTCACCGGTAATCGCCAAATTGATTGCGTCCTTTGCATAAATCAATGGTGAATAATTATATAACTCTACACCTTCAAATCGTGTGAGTACCATAGGTAAATATTTTTCTGAATTTTGGCTAAATTTTAATGTTGCACCTTTCATTACATGTAAATTTACGTTGTTTTGAAAATGTATTGCCCCTGTCAAATATACGCCCTCTTTTAATACTAACCGTCCACCGCCGGCTTCATGAATTGCAGACATTGCTTTAGCAAAGGCCTCCGTACAATCGGTTATTCCATCACCTACAGCACCGTAATCTTCTGCGAAAAAATCACATTCTGGAAAAACAGGCACAACAATATGGCTTAAAACTTCCGGCAGCTCTTCCCATACTTGCTCAGCCCTAAGTGTTGAACATTGACTTTCTTTCATTTCATCACCCTCTTATCCAATTTTACAGTCTGAAAAAATGAACAAAACCTTTTGTATGCAGTTTTCTTTTACACCACCTCCACATTAAAAAATCTTAAACTCCACTCACTTAATTAAATTAATTAATAAAGTGAATACTTTTATAATTATCCATCCAAACAGGAAATTCCTTCCTGTTTGGATGTTTTTTTATCGACATAATTTTTCTACAATCTGCATGCCATTAAAAATGTGCACCTCCACCAATCGCAACAAACTTTCCTTGATTGGTAACTTCATCAATCGACGTATAAATAATCGCAAGCATTTCGTTTATCTCTTCTGCCGTTGAACACAGTGGCGGCATAAATACGATAACATCACCAACCGGTCGGATAAATAACCCATATTCCCGCGCCTTCATACAAACAACCGCACCCATGCTTTTTTCCCACGCATATGGAATTTTATCTTCCTTCTGTTCCATTAACTCAATGCCAACAATCATTCCACGCTGTCTTGCTTCGCCGACATGTTGCAACGCACCGATTCGTACCAGTGCATCCGCAATCATCTGAATTTTTTTCTGCAATTTTTCTATAACTCTCTCTTCTTTGAAGATCTGTAAACTGGCAATTCCCGCTGCACAAGCCAATTGGTTTGCTGTATAAGAATGTCCATGATAAAAAGTTTTTTTCTCTTGCATATCTCCTAAAAAAGCATCATAAATTTCATCTGTAGTTAAGGTCGCTGCCAGCGGCATATAACCTCCAGTAATTCCTTTTGAAATGCACATCAAATCAGGGCTTACATTTTCATTTGCACAAGCAAACATACGTCCCGTCCTGCCAAAACCTGTTGCAACTTCATCAGCAATCAACAATACATTATATTGTTGTGTGAGTTCTCGTACCTTCTTTAAATATCCTGCTGGAGCCATTAACATTCCAGCAGCGGCCTGTACCATTGGTTCAATAACAAAACCTGCAATTTCATGATGGTGCTCTTTTAATACCTTTTCCAATACATCAATACATTGCATATGACAATCGCAATTTTGCGTTATTTTACAATGATAACAAGATGGTGACGGAACATGATATGGTTCAAACAACAACGGCTGAAATACACGATGAAATAAATCTATTCCACCTACGCTCACAGTACCAATCGTATCCCCATGATAAGCCTGGCTTAATGCGATAAATTTTCTTTTTTCCGGTCTACCTTTATGCTGCCAATACTGAAATGCCATTTTAATTGCCACTTCGACCGCTGTTGAACCATCATCAGAATAAAAAACTTTGTTTAATCCCTCTGGTGATACCTCAACAAGCAACTCGGCAAATTCTGCTGCAGGCACATTTGCTAAACCAAGCGCTGTACTATGTGCTACCTTCCCCAATTGTGCAATAATCGCCTGATCAATTTTCGGATGCCGATGCCCATGAATATTTACCCAGAGTGAAGAGACACCATCATAATAGGTATTACCTTGATCATCTACTAATTCAATGCCTTTTGCTTCTGCGATGACAGTTTGATTATTTTCCAACCATCCCTTCATTTGTGTAAATGGATGCCAAATAAATTGCTTATCCTTTCGCTCAATACGGTTCATTCGCTTTCCCTCCAATAAACGCTAGAATCTTATTTATATCTATATATTTTTCTGCCAATTCCGCCAAACCATCTGTGCAATTTGCACGAACATCTAATTGGTTTTCTAATGGAAACCTCCCGATTACAGGCAGTCCTGTCATCTTTTCAATATAGTCAATATTACTTTCTTCTAATACGCCGGCACTTTCTGCTTGCCAACGATTTAAAATCACGCCATTCACTTTGACATTTTTTTGTTTTGCATAAGTGTAGGTAAGCACAGTATGATTAATCGCTCCTAACCTTGATTGGCTTACAATCACAGAAGGTAAGTCAAATGACTTCATCATATCTGATAATAAAAAATCTTTCCAAAGCGGTGCTGTAATACCACCGACACCTTCAATTAAAACAATTTCATATTTTTTCGCATATTTCTTTACATCCGCGATTATACGTTCTACATCAATTGTAATCCCAGATTCTGATGCGGCAACAGCAGGTGTTAAAGCTGGTTTTAAGCAAACAGCATTGACTTGACTACGAAAACTTTCTGCAATACCTGCTGCCTTCATTAAAAAACTCGCATCCTCTGAAATCAATTTTCCCCGTGCATTGACAACAGCACCAGAAGCTAACGGTTTAAACACCCCAACATGAATACCACGTGACTTCATTGCCGCAGCAATTGCTCCCGTAATGATCGTTTTCCCTACATCGGTATCGGTTCCCGTTACAAATAAACCTCGCATTTCTTCAACTCCTATACACTTAATGTTTTAATTTCTACGATCAATTCCAATTCTCACATACGCAATACTTTTAGATATCCCTACGAATGTGATAGAAAAGCAGCCTATTGTTAACTAATATTTTATTTTAACTTAACAATCAAACTATTAAGTTAACCTTCAATATTAATTAAGTTAACAATAAGTATTATATTCCAAATCAATAGATTGGTAAATACAATAAATCTATTTACGTATTCTATTCTAAATTAAATAACTGCAAATTTTAATTTAGAAATCAAATGAATTGGAAAACACATGAAAATCGTTGCTATACTGATACCTTCCTACATTTTACTTCTCTTTCAATTCCATTCAATATAAGGCATTCTCTCGGTTATTTATAGTTTAGCCTGCAGGTTTTAAACAACAATATATATTTTATCCTGAAGTATCAGAAAAGCATCTTGACAGCTGAATCAATTTACAATATAATACATTAGCAATGAGTATTTACAAATACTTTTTTGTTTATTTTTTCCACAAAAAACATTATGTCAATAGATATTATATCTATAATATCTATTGACAAACCCTCACCTCTTTTATATAATATATTTTGTTAACGCGATTATATGTTAACGGGGCATGGCTCAGTTTGGTAGAGCACCTGGCTTGGGACCAGGGGGTCGCAGGTTCGAATCCTGCTGCTCCGACCACAAAAAATATAAACATCTTCTAAAATTAGAAGATGTTTTTTTATGTATAAAATCATAAATAGTAAAGCAATTTTTTATCATCAACAATTTATTTAGGATTTTGATAAATCCTAAATAAAATATATTTTTTATGTCAACACTCTTGCAAAAAAATAAAAAAAGGTGTATCCTATTTTATGGGGAACTACTACAGTTATCTGTAGTAGATGGCAAAGGGTATAGAGGCGGCAGCAGCGAGAGTTTAACGGAAAAACTCTCGCTGTTGTTTTTTATATGATAGATTAAAGTAAAGGAACTCCTTCTATTACTTGATTTACTAATACATAATTCTCTAACAGCTGCCTCAGATCCGAAGAAATATTAATTCGATTCACATTGTTAACTACCTCTGAGTTAATAAAATCATCTAATCCGAGTGGTACATTAACAATCTGCTGATTGTTTGCAATACTAGCTAAATTTAAGATAACAAATACATCTAAAATATCCCGAACATCACTTGGTACTGCCAAATTGATCACCTTCATAACTTTATTTCCATGCTATGTAAAAAAAAAAAATTTGTGATTCTTATTTATAATTTTTTGACATTTATGTAATTATAACTTAAAATTATAATTATATAACTATTAATTTTATTTAAATAATTTATATCTATGAATTTAGTAAGAAATTAGTCCAGTTATTTCAATTTTGAACTGAAACTAGTTGCGAAAATAAAGGATTTATTATAAAGTTTATGTATTAGCTATTGATAAAATTACGAGCATTGGAGTATTTGCTATGAATAAGATATATGCCATAATTGGACCACACGCTGCTGGTAAAACTACAATCATTGCAAAATTAAAAATTCAAGGGATTCCATCAATTGTAAGTCATACAACAAGAAAACCTCGTTCAAATGAAAAAAATGGACGTGAATATTATTTTGTAAATAAAGAAGAATTTTTAAAACTCGATCTAGTTGAAAAAGTAACCTATCAAGGTGATTATTACGGAATCACAAAAAGTGAATTATTAACCAAAATGCAAGCAAGCAAGATTAATACTGTAATGGTAGAACAGAATGGTTATAAACAACTAAAAAAACTTTTAGGTGATCGTTTAGAATCTATTTATATTATGGTAGATTACGTAACCATGGTTGAACGAATGCTCAATCAGAACGAAGACAATGATCAAATAAAAAAGCAGCTTGAATACACAGAAACGAATGGTGAATTGGAGACTTGGAAAATTACCAATCATGTCGTTAAAAACACCGGCAATATAACCATTACAATTAATCAAATTCTAGCTCTGATGGGTTTATTAGCACGTAGATAAATGAAAATCCCGAATATCAAATTTTGATATTCGGGATTTTTTTAAGCCCTTTTCGCTTGTTCTTCTAATTTAGCTACACGCTTTGCAGTTTCTGGATGTGTACTAAACAAACTCATCATTGATTTTGTAGCACCACTTAATGGATTAATAATGAACATATGCGATGTAGCTGGTGTAGCCTGTTGCATAACCGCATGCTTTGCGTAATGTTCAATTTTCTGTAAAGCGCTCGCAAGTGCTAATGGGTTTCCACAAATCTTACCGCCTGATTCATCTGCCTCGTATTCACGAGATCTTGAAATTCCCATTTGAATCAAAGTCGCTGTAAGCGGAGCAATAATAATCGTAAACAATAAACCTGCAATACCGCCGTTATCATCTTCATCAGAACGACCGCTGCCAAAAATCGCAGCCCATTGTGCCATAGAACCAATCCATGAGATAACACCAGCAATAGAAGCAACAACGGTACTAATTAAAGTATCACGATTTTTAATATGCGCCAATTCGTGCGCAACAACACCTTGTAATTCCTCATACTGCAATGTACGCATAATTCCAGTTGTCACAGCAACAACACCATTTGCAGGATTACGACCTGTGGCAAATGCATTTGGTACATCCGTATCGATAATATATACCCGCGGCATTGGCAATCCCGCATTCGCTGCGAGACCTTTCACCATATTATATAAATCTGGTGCCTGTGTATCACTTACAGGACGCGCATCATACATTTTTAACACAATAGAATCACTATACCAATAGCTAAAGAAATTCATACCAAATGATATAATCAACATAATTGTTGCACCCGATTGGCCCCCAACTGCGCCCCCAACTGCAACCAACACACCTGTAAGCAAGGCTAACAGTATGGTTGTTTTAAACGTATTCATAAAAATCCTCCTCATAAAATACAAATTAATGATCTGTTTGATGATACGGTTTATTTTTTATATAACCAATCGTTAAAACTAGTATTACAAATAAACCTTCAATATAACCTGAAAAATGAATGAGATACTTTCCAATGGCTTGATCCATGACTACCAATTTTCCTGCTGTAAAAGCTAAAATTCCTGCGCCAACATAAACGATAGCAGAAAATTTACTCATCAATGTTAAGAACAACTGAGATCCCCATAAGACAAGCGGAATGCTTGCTAACAGACCACAAATAATCAGACTCCACTTTCCACTTCCAACCGTTTGAGCAACGCCAGCTAAGGATAAAATATTATCCAGACTCATAATTAAATCGGCAATCAAAATTGTTTTAATCGCAGCCATCAAAGTGACTGGTTTACGATCTAAACTTTCATCTTCACTATGATTGATCAATAGATTTATTGCAATATATAATAGTGTCAGACCACCTAAAAATTGCAAATAATCAATAGATAATAAACTTGTTGCAAACAAAGTCAAACAAACCCGAATAAAAACTGCACCAAAACATCCAATAAACATTGCCTTTTTACGCTGTTCCAGCGGTAAATTTTTGCAGGCAAGCGCGATTAAAATCGCATTATCACCACTTAATATCAGATCTAATAATAAAATACTCCCCAAAGCTATAAACCATTCCAAATTTCTGATCGCCTCTTTTCTCAACCTAAAGAACAAAAAGACCTTGTCTCATTCACAATGATTGAGACAAGGTCTGGCTTGCAAAATACATTGCCAGTAGTACCGGAGTTTTAACCCGTATTGACGATACTACCGTACAGCTACTCCCCTTGTATAAAACTAGAATTGATTCACTAGTCTATCTTGCATTTATAGTACCATTAAACCTATAGCTTGTCAATATAATTTACATAATCACTATAAAATAG
Source organism: Massilibacillus massiliensis (assembly GCF_900086705.1). NCBI lineage: Bacteria > Bacillati > Bacillota > Negativicutes > Selenomonadales > Sporomusaceae > Anaerosinus > Anaerosinus massiliensis. Next base: position 2,065,294 of record NZ_LT575483.1, read on the forward strand.
CAATAAATATATCGTAATTGTAAAAGAATCTAAATTAAATATCTAAATTCCGTACATGTTTTGCATGTTCTTCAATAAAGTTTCGTCTAGGTTCAACTTTATCTCCCATTAAAACAGAGAAAATACTATCTGCCTCTACAGCATCTTCTAAATGAACCTGTAAGATCGTTCTGCCTTCTGGATTCATCGTAGTCTCCCATAATTGTTCAGGATTCATTTCACCTAAACCTTTATAGCGCTGTACACTGATTCCATCACGACCGATACGATTTAATAAGGTATTCATTTCCTCATCACTGTACATGTACCAATGTTCACGACCCTTCTTCACTAGATATAAAGGCGGCTGTGCAATATAAATCCGACCAGCCTCAATTAAAGGTTTCATATAGCGATAGAAGAAGGTAAGCAATAAAGTTCTAATATGTGCACCATCAACATCGGCATCTGTCATGATGATAATTTTACCGTAACGACTCTTATCTAAATCAAATTCGTCGGCGATTCCATTCCCAAACGCAGTGATCATCGTTCTAATTTCATCATTATTTAAGATTCTATCTAAACGTGCCTTTTCTACATTTAAAATTTTACCGCGCAATGGCAAAATCGCCTGAAAACGACGATCGCGGCCTTGTTTTGCAGACCCCCCTGCAGAATCACCTTCTACAAGATAAATTTCAGTCTGCATCGGATCCTTAATTGAGCAATCCGCAAGTTTTCCTGGTAAAGAACTTACTTCCAATGCATTTTTACGACGTGTCAATTCACGTGCTTTACGTGCTGCTTCTCTTGCGCGCGATGCCATCAATGATTTTTCAAGAATTTTCTTCGTAATCGCTGGATTTTCTTCAAAAAACTCTGTTAAGCCTTCACTGACAATAGAATCTACAATTCCACGAACTTCACTATTCCCCAATTTTGTTTTGGTCTGACCTTCAAACTGTGGTTCACGAATTTTCAAACTAATTACACAGGTTAAACCTTCGCGAATATCTTCCCCAGTTAAATTATCTTCAGAAGCTTTTAGTACGTTTGCTTTACGCGCAAAATCATTTGCAGCACGCGTCAAAGCAATCTTAAAACCGGCAAGATGCGTGCCGCCTTCTTCTGTATTGATATTATTAACAAAACTATAAATATTTTCAGAATAGCTGGTATTATATTGCATTGCAATCTCAACAACCGTCGTATCTTTTGTCCCCGAAAAATAGATCGGTTCTGGATGAATCGTTTCCTTTGCACTATTTAAATGTTCAACAAAAGATCGAATTCCGCCCTCAAAGTGGAAGACTTCCTTATTTTCATCACGTTCATCACTCAAAGTAATTTTAATTCCTTGATTCAAGAATGACAATTCTCTAAGACGATGTTTTAAAACCTCAAAACTATATACAATATCCTCAAAAATTTCAGTATCTGGTTTAAAATGTACTTTTGTTCCATTTTCTTCCGTCGTACCGATTACTTGCAATGGGCTTTTTGTTATACCACGCTCAAAAACAATTTTATGTATTTTTCCATCTCTTTTAACCTCAACCTCAAGAGATGTACTCAAAGCATTTACAACGGATACACCAACACCATGTAAGCCACCGGATACTTTATAACCTTCACCGCCAAATTTACCGCCGGCATGTAGAACTGTAAGTACAACTTCAATTGCTGGTTTACCACTGTCATGCATATCAACTGGAATACCGCGACCATCATCGATAACAGTTATACTATTATCTTGATGAATCGTAACTTCGATATGACTGCAATATCCTGCTAAAGCTTCATCAATACTATTATCAACTACTTCATATACCAAATGATGTAAACCTTTACTAGATGTACTACCAATATACATTCCAGGACGTTTACGAACAGCTTCTAACCCCTCTAATATTTGGATCTGATCCGCACCATAATCACCATTTACGGTTGTGGTTTCTTCATTATTTTCCATATTAACCTCCTTGATCTACTAACCAATGATCTTACTGAAACTCTGCAATTAATCTTCATTATAAAATAAATTATCAGCTCTCTTTTTCAATGTTAATGACGAAATGGCTGATAAATAGACTTTTGATTTTGTTACTACAAAGGATTTTGGATCATTTTCTGATATATCTACAATCGTATTTTTCGTTTTCGTTTTTTTTATAAATTCGCGATTTACAACGGATCGAAAGCTCTTATAATCATTAATCGATATAATATCATCAAGTGCTACTACAATATCAGATCCTAAATGTAGAAACATTAATATTTCCTCCTAAATTTAGCAATTGTCTGATCAATCAATTTATCATTGACTTCATCATGTTTTGCTCCAGTAAATAACATCGTCAGCATCATGATGTCCATATCATTATCTTCTTTGTTCAAATGACCTGCAAAAACTCGAAGCAACGTAATTTTTGCATCAATATATTCATCTGCTGTACAGGGTACATATTTATTTACTTCAGCATAAGTCACCCAAGGAACTTCTAATAATATCTTCCGAATATCCTCATGCCGCTTCTTCTTTATTGCGAGTTTACAAGCATTGCAATATTTATTTTCTCTAGGGCAAAGTGTATCACATTTTTCACATTTATGCCATTCTTTTGCTTTTTTAAATTTATTAAAAGCCAAATGCTTTTGATAAATTCTCTGAATTCGCATCTGCAGTTTATCTTCCGACACATTTTGTGCAATTTTTTTAGCACATTGTATTTCATTTCTATCTAATTGAATCTTTCTAATTTCTTTCCCTATATTTATGTCTTCATTTTCTTCATTCAATGCAGTTTTTTTATTTTTATCATATTGTGTACGAAAACGAATATCTTTAACAAAAGGTTCACCAATGAATTGATTTACCTTAAAAATAATATCAGCCTTCATCATTGATAAATGATGACACCATACAGAATTGTTTACAGAAAGCAATAACACATCATATTCAATTTGAATCGGTGAAGACTGCGCAGCAATATCTTTACCGACAATCTCTTCCCAGTGAAAAATTGCCATTTGTGCTTTATATTTTTTATGGATACCTAAACCAGTAACCATTTTGGGGAGTATTTCTTTTATTTTCTCCAAAAAAATCACTCCACTACTTTACCAGCCTCAACACGATAGTATTTTCCATCAATTTCTTTAGGAAAATAAGTATGATCAGTAGCTGTAATAAAAGTTTGAATTTTATCTCTGATAAATAATAATAGCTGCTCCCGCCGATTTGCATCGAGTTCGCTCATAACATCATCTAATAACAAAACAGGGTATTCACCCGTTTCTGATTTAATAAATTCTAATTCAGCAAGTTTAAGAGCTAATACACCTGTACGTTGTTGTCCTTGCGAACCAAAGGATCGTAAGTTTATATTATTTACTTTTAAAATGATATCATCCCGATGCGGTCCTATACTCGTACTACCACGTATGATATCTAATTCACGAGATTCACTTAATTTACTATTATACCATGTAATTAAATTTTCCGGAACTATCGCATCTTCAAGTCCTGAAATTTTATAATCAACTTCCAAATTTTCCTTATTTTTCGAAATTTTACGATGCATTAAATTTGCAAGCATATTTAATTTCTTAATTGCATTGATTCTTTTTAAAACAACTTCTGCGGCAATTGCAGAAAATTGTTCGTCCCAGCTTTCCAATAAATCTTTGCTGCTCTTTCTTTCCTTGATCTTTTTTAGAAGCATGTTTCGCTGGGCAATAATTCGGTTATATTTTATTAATTGTTTATAGTAAATAGGGCTTGCTTGAGAAATTTCAAGATCTAAAAATCGCCTCCGCCCCGCCGGGGCACCTTTAATTAACGATAAATCCTCCGGAGAAAAAAGAACGACATTAAATAAGCCAATTAAATCTTTTTGTTTAATTGGGTGGCTATTATATAAAACTTCTTTATTTTTATCCGCATAAAAATGAAATACCAATTCATTTTCAATCAGCATTCGATCAAAAACAAGACCGATTCTAGCTTGATTTTGTTCCCACCGAATCACATCATGTTCAACACTGCTGCGGTGCGAATGTCCGATTGCTGCAAAATAGATTGCTTCAATAATATTTGTTTTTCCCTGGGCATTTTGTCCTATAAAAATATTTAAATTCTGTGAAAAAGACAAGGATAATGCAGTGTAATTTCTATAATTATGTAAACTAATTTTTTTTACCCGCATCGCCTATTCACCTTGACTTTTTATCACTTGCCAAATTCCAGATTCTAAAATCTCAATCGTATCTCCAGGATATATTTTTTTTCTTCTTTCTGTGACGAAAACACCATTCAATTTTATGATTTTTTCTTCAATCATGCCTTTTACTTGTCCGCCTGAATCTACAATTCCAGCCCATTTTAATAATTGATCGAGCTGAATTACTTCACTGTTAATTTCTATTGTTTCCATTTCGTTACCTCTATAAACATATTTTAACTGGTTCGAACTGGCGTAATGATATAGTTGTAAGTATCATCATCAAGAGGTCTGATACTAGCTGGACTTAATGGGGTATTTAATGAAAAATAAATCTTTTCACTATCAATGTTTTTGAGGATATCTGTTACGTATTTCGCATTAAACGCAATATCGAGTTCATTCCCAGACAAGGAAACATTTACAGACTCTTCTGCTTTACCAATATCAGGATTGTTTGAAGTAATAACTACAGAATCTTGACTAAAGGATAAGCGAATTACATTATAATCTCCTGCACGTGAAATTAAAGAAACACGTTCTACAGCAGATAAAAAATCATCCGTATTCAAAAGAATTTCCGTGGAAAAATTTTCAGGAATAACGCGCTTATAATCCGGGAATTGTCCTTCGATCAATCTCGATATTATGTAAACATTATCAATCATGAAACTAATCTGATTACGCGTACAATGGATAGTAACATCAGACGGAACTTCTGATACCATAATGCGAGCTAACTCATTCAATATTTTAGACGGAATAATAATTTTTATTGCGCCGCTAAATGAATCTAAATACTCTTTTTTCACAGATAATCTATGCGTATTTGTAGCCACCATAAGTACATCACTATTACTTACTTCTAGTAATCCACCAGTAAAAACAGGTCTTGCCTCATCTTGGGAACAAGCAAACACTGTTTTCTTGATTAATTCTCTTAATACATTGTCTCTAATTTTAAAAGTGGTTGTTCCTTCCAGCGGGTGCAAGACAGGAAATTCTGATGCAGGCAAACTCAATAAATTAAATTGTGCCGTATTAGAAGTAATTTTGATCGTATGATCTTCTCGATTTGTTACAATCTCTACCATATCCCCAGGTAATCTGCGGACAACTTCTTGAAAATAACGACCCGATAGAACAATAGCACCTGGTTCACTGATCTGTGCATCTATTTTACAACTAATTCCTAATTCGTAATCTGTTGCTTGTAATTCTAGTGTGTTGTCTAGTGCATTCAAATAAATACCTGATAATATGGGCATTTGCGGTTTGCTTGATACCGCTTTTTGAACAATTTGTACAGCATGTACAAGTTGTTCTTTTTTACAGGAAAATTTCATTAAAAGTCCTCCTTGAGTATATTATGACTATTTTGCTTATATAATATAAAAAATAGTCGTATTAGTCGTAGGGGCTGTAGATATGTTGATAACTTTATATAGTGCTGATTTATCAACAGCAGACTGTGTTAATAAAATGTAGATAAAAGGATTGACAGTTATCCACATATTCACACAAAAATCTGCATAAAAAGTTACCCACAAAAAATCTACAGTAAATTCGACGAGTTATAAACAGAGTTATACACTACATACTTTCAATTCTCTTAATAAGTTCTTTGATTGTATTATTTAGTTTCATATCTTCATTACGCTCACGGCTGATTTTGTCATGTGCGTGAATAACTGTGGTATGATCACGGCCGCCAAACATTTCACCAATTCGAGGCAGCGAGGTATCTGTAAGCTCGCGACATAAATACATTGCAATTTGGCGCGGAAAAGCAAGGTTGCGTGTTCTTTTTTTGACTAAAAGCTCTTCTACTTTTATTTTAAAATAAGAAGATACGATCTCTTGTATCAGCTCTAAAGTAATTTGTTTTGTTTTGCTTGTTGGAAAGACGTCCTTCAATGCTTCTGTGGCCAATTCATTATTTACCACTTGATTTGTCAGTGAAGCATATGCCATTACACGGATCAAAGCACCTTCGAGCTCTCGAATATTGTTGTCAATTCGGCTGGCAATATAAACCATAACGTCATTGGGAACATTGAGATTTTCCAATAATGCCTTTTTTCGTAAAATTGCAATACGTGTTTCAAGATCCGGTGCTTGAATATCTGTGATCAATCCCCATTCAAAGCGGGATCGCAGACGATCTTCAAGGGTTTGTATTTCACGGGGAGGACGATCGCTGGAAATAATAATCTGTTTATTTGCTTCATGTAATGTATTAAACGTATGGAAAAATTCTTCTTGGGTATGCTCTTTCTTAGATAGAAATTGAATATCATCCACAAGTAGAACATCAATATTACGATATTTTTGCCGGAAACTTTCTGGATTCCCATCACGAATTGAATTGATTAATTCATTGGTGAATTTCTCACTCGAAATATATAAAACACGAAGATTCGGATGATTTTTCAAAATACGATGCCCGATTGCGTGCATTAAATGCGTTTTACCTAGGCCAACACCGCCGTACATAAAAAAAGGATTGTAGACTTGTGCCGGTGATTCGGCTACAGCAAGGGCTGCTGCGTGTGCAAAACGATTGGAGTTACCAGTGACAAATGTTTCAAAAACGTATTTAGGATTCAAAGAGAGTGAATCTTCTAGAATTAATGGAGCCTGTGTTTTAAAATCCATTGATTTTTGATTGATTTGCGGAGTTTCTTCGTCAATTAAAGAAGTTTGAATGGATTGTGTGTTGGAAGTATTTACAGGTCGAGTTTGGGGAATTGGCGCTTCTGGTACAGACGTATTTATATCATTATCAAGATCTAGGTTTGTAATGACGACAGTAAGATGTTTGTTGGTAACTTCGTAACCGGCATCTACAATAAAAGGAATATAACGAGATTCGATCCATTCTTTCATGAATTTTTTCGGCGTGCCGAGTTCAATCGTCGTATCTGTTAAAGAAATAGGTATAACTGGTTTTAGCCAGGTGTCACAAGTGAGTTTTGATAAAGACAATTCTAATTTGCTTAGAATTTGCTCCCAAGTGGCTTGTAATTGTGTTGTATCCATGAAGAAAATCCTTTCTCAAAAGAAAATATAAACATAATTTATTAACATCTTTATAAATTATCCACAGTTTTATTCACAACTGTGAATATCTTTTTGGGGGAAAAGTAAAAAAAGACGAAAAAAAATACAAAATCGGTAAAATAAAATTTGCCGAATATTTGTATTATCTATATTTGTCAGTTTACGTGCTCATGTGGATAAAACTGTGCATAAGCTATGTATTCTGTTAATAAGGTTGCATTTTATTCACAAAACATAATAAATTTGTGTGAATTGTGGATAAGTAACTAACTTTATATTATCAAAAGGAGTGTAAGTTATCAACATGTTTTTATAGAAAACGGCATAAAATTACAATAAATATCCACAAAGTTATGAACGGATACTAAAGCAAAGTGTGCAAAAATCTTGACACTAAGGCATTGCTAGTCTATAATTTTTATAGTTAAAATTGATTATTTTGACCGAGAATGCTTTCGTATTGTGGCAAGGAGGTGTTGTAAATATGAAACGTACTTTTCAACCAAATACACTATGGAGAAAAAGAACGCATGGCTTCCGTGAACGCATGAAGACCAGAGGTGGTCGTCTTGTTTTAAAAAGAAGACGCGCTAAAGGCAGAAGTAAATTGTCTGCTTAGTAGGTCACTCAGGTGACCTATTTTTTCCATATAGCAGGATGGTTAAACAAATGATGTATAAATTACCCAAGCAGAATATACTGCGTAAAAACAAACAATTTCAAGGTGTTTATCGATACGGTAAGTCCTATTCGAATCGTATGATGGTTCTTTATGTCTTATCAAACTGCGAGCTGGAAAGAAAAGTTGGCTTTGCAGCAGGTAAACGGCTGGGAAATGCTGTAGTTAGAAATCGAGTAAAAAGACTTCTTCGTGAAACTTATCGACTCAATCAACATCGATTGAAGCGTGGTTTGAGCTTACTCTTAGTTGGACGAAAACCAATGGTTGGAGTAAATTACAAAGTTGTTGATAAAGCTTTTGGAGATTTATGCACGAGAGCTCATATTTTTGACGAATAGGCGGCGATTAAATGAAAAAATTTTTTATTTTATTGATAAAATTTTATCGTATATTTTTATCACCGTTAAAACCGCCTACTTGTCGCTTTGTTCCAACTTGTTCGGAGTACGCATTAATTGCTTTCGAAAAATATGGGGTGTTCCGTGGATTTTATTTGACACTAAAACGCATTTTAAAGTGTCATCCCTTTCATCCAGGCGGTTATGATCCTGTGAAATAGATATAAATGGTTTTATAGAGATAAATATGTTCGAGGATGTGAAAATTTAGTGGATTTATTTAACGCCTTTATCGGTTATTTGCAAAGTTTTTTAACGATTTTTTATAACTTAAGTGATACGCTCGGATATGCAAATTATGGTGTAGCGATTATCTTAATGACAATCGTAATCAAAATGCTTCTTTATCCATTAACGGTAAAACAGGTAAAATCAATGAAGGCTATGCAGGAAATGCAGCCTGAAATGAAAAAATTACAAGAAAAATATAAAAATAAACCCGCAGAATTACAGAAAGAAATGGCTTCCTTATATAGCAAAGCCGGTGTCAATCCTCTGGCAGGATGTTTACCGCTTATCGCCCAAATGCCAATTTTGATTGGAATATTTTACGCAATTCGTGATTATGTTTATGAAGGATCGCCAACTTTTTTTTGGGTAACAAATCTTTCACAGGCCGATCCATATTATATTTTACCGGTTGTATCTGCATTGACTACGTATATACAACAGAAACAAACAACTGTAGAAGTGACGCAACAAACGAAAATGATGATGATATTCATGCCATTGTTTATTGGATGGATTAGTTTAACTTTTCCATCAGGATTGGTATTATACTGGGTAGTGAGCAATATTATGCAAATTCTACAACAGTGGTGGATGTATCGTTCCGATGATAAATTAAAAGGGGAGGCTGCTTAATATGCTTACTGTAGTTGAAAAAACTGGTAAGACTATTGAAGAAGCTCTAGCAGCGGCATTAATGGAATTCAATGTAAGCGAAGATCGTGTTGCATATGAGGTTATTGATATGCCTAGCAAAGGGTTTTTGGGATTAATTGGATCTAAACCTGCTAAAATTAAAGTATCTTTAAAAAAACTCCCTCCGGTTGAAATTGCGATTCAATTTTTAGAAGATCTCTTTAAATCGATGAAGATCGCGGTTTTGATAAAAAAAATTGAAAATGAAAATGGATATGTTTTTGACTTACAGGGTGAAGATCTGGGAATCTTAATTGGTAAGCATGGACAAACATTGGATGCATTACAATACTTAACAAATCTTGCAGCAAATCAAGATATGAGTGAAGCTAAAGTAAGAATTATTCTTGACGTTGAAAATTATAGAAAGAGACGTCAGGAAACTTTATGTCGTTTAGCAAATCGTCTGGCGGATAAGGTAAAACGTTTCGGTGATAAAATTGTTTTAGAACCGATGAGCCGTCATGAAAGAAAAGTTATTCATACTGCATTGCAAGAAGATCCTAAGATTCTTACGTATAGTGATGGAGAAGAACCATATCGTAAGGTTGTTATTACATTAAAACGGTAAAGAGATAAAGAATAAAACCCAGTAATGAATATTACTGGGTTTTTGAATATTATAAATTGCTGGAGGTTTTTCATATTATGCGGATGCATACGCAAACAATTAGTGCAATTGCTACTTCAGTCGGTGAAGGTGGAATTGGGATTGTTCGACTAAGTGGTGATAAAGCATTTGAAATAGCAAACAATATTTTTGTTCCTAAAAATAAGCAAAACGTCGAGGAAATTTCTACGCATCGTGTTACCTACGGAAAGATCGTTGATAAAAAAAATGATTGTGTTATCGATGAAGCGTTGCTGCTGACAATGCATGGACCACATTCTTACACCTGTGAAGATGTTGTTGAACTACATTGTCATGGTGGTGCAACTCCGCTCCGCAATGTACTTAGTCTTACACTGCGTGAAGGAGCACGACTTGCTGAACCGGGAGAATTTACAAAGCGTGCCTTTTTAAATGGACGCCTCGACTTATCACAAGCACAGGCTGTAATTGATGTAATTCGCTCTAAAACAGATGCATCACTTAGGATGGCAGTTGGACATCTTTCAGGTGAATTTTCCGAAAAAATTCGCGAGTATCGTTATGAAATTCTAAGAATGATTGCACATTTAGAAGCAGCGATTGATTTTCCAGAGGATGATATTGACGAAATTGCGACAGATGAAGTGCGGGATGAAGTCTCTCATCTTAAAGAAGATCTTGAAAAACTGCTTGCAACAGCGAAAACCGGTCGGGTTCTGCGGGAAGGTCTAGAAACAGCGATTATTGGCAAACCAAATGTTGGTAAATCCAGTTTATTGAATGCTATACTACGTGAAAGTCGTGCTATCGTAACGGATGTTCCGGGAACGACACGTGATAGTATTGAAGAATATGCAAATTTTGGCGGAATTCCATTAAAAATTATTGATACGGCAGGAATTCGTGAAACAGAAGATGTTGTTGAAAAAATTGGCGTGGAAAAATCGCGTGATTATATAAAGAGAGCAGATTTAATTTTAGTTTTGTTGGATATGGCTCGTTCTTTATCTGCAGAAGATGAAGAAATTTTATCTATGATTGGAAATCGTCAGGCAATTGTATTATTAAATAAAAGTGATCTTAAGGCGACCTTAGATATGGATTCTATTAAGAATAAATTACCAAATCATAAACTTATAAAAATATCTACTGTATCTGGGACTGGCTTAGATGAATTAGAGAAAGCAGTCATTGATATGGTTTATTGTGGACAAGTGCAGCAAGGGGAAGGGGCATTTGTAAATAATGTTAGACAGGCAGAAATATTAAGACTGGCTGATCAGCATTTACAAGAAGTATTGACAACAATTGATCATGGAATGTCACCGGATTTTATTGTGATTGATTTACGGGCTGCCTGGGAAACACTTGGTGAAATTACGGGAGATACAGTTGGTGAAGATATTATCGATCAAATTTTTAGCCAATTTTGTATAGGAAAATAGAGTAATAGGCTAAAATTCTGGTCGATAGAATGTAGTTAGAAAATAGGGAGATGTTTGTTTTGTTTGTTGCTGAAGAATATGATGTAATTGTTATTGGTGCTGGACACGCTGGTGTAGAAGCAGCACTTGCTTCAGCTCGCATGGGCTGTAAAACAATGCTTGCAACTTTAAATATGGATAATATTGCAATGATGCCATGCAATCCTTCGGTTGGTGGTCCGGCGAAGGGGCATTTAGTTTGCGAAATTGATGCTTTAGGCGGCGAAATGGGTATTAATAGTGATAAGACTTGTATCCAATTTAGAATGCTCAATACGGGGAAGGGGCCTGCTGTGCATGCGATGCGTGCGCAAGCAGATAAAAAACTTTATCAGTTCACAATGAAAGAAACTTGTGAGAACCAAGAAAATCTTGACGTAAAACAGCTGCTGATAGAAAAAATTATCATTGAAGATGGTCAAATCAGAGGCGTTGAGATTGAAACGGGAGAGATTTATCATTGTAAATGTGCGATTTTAGCATCGGGTACGTATTTAAAAGGAAAAATTGTAATTGGTGAAAATGCTTATTCCGGTGGTCCAAATGGGCAACGAGCGGCAGAAAAATTATCAGATTCACTTCGTGAAGCAGGGATAAGACTGATGCGCTTTAAGACGGGAACTCCGGCTAGAGTAGACGGACGTTCACTGAATTACGAAAAAATGATGATACAGCCTGGCGACGATGAAATGCATAATTTTTCTTTTATGAGTGATATAAAAACGCGACAACAAGTGCCGTGCTGGCTGACGTATACAAATGAACAAACGCATGATATCATTCGTAAAAATCTACATCGAGCACCCATGTATTCAGGGGCAATTGAAGGGACTGGCCCTAGGTATTGTCCGGCAATTGAAACTAAAATCGTTCGATTTGCAGAAAAAACATCCCATCAATTATTTGTTGAGCCTGAAGGATTGAATACGAATGAAATGTATGTGCAAGGAATGTCTACTAGTTTACCAATTGATGTGCAATATGAATTTTTAAGAACGATTCCAGGATTAGAAAATGTTAAAATCATGCGTCCTGGTTATGCGATAGAATATGATTGTGTAGATCCAGTCCAACTAAAAGCATCTCTTGAATTTAAATCCATACAAGGGTTATTCTCAGCTGGGCAAGCAAATGGAACTTCTGGATATGAAGAAGCTGCTGCACAAGGGTTAATCGCCGGAATAAATGCAGCATTAAGCGTAAAAGAAAAAGAGCCTTTTATTTTATCAAGATCTGATGCGTATATTGGTGTGCTAATTGATGATTTAGTGACTAAAGGGACAAATGAACCTTATCGAATTATGACTTCTCGCGCAGAGTATCGTCTTCTGTTAAGACAAGACAATGCGGATTTACGCTTAACGCAAAAAGGGTATGATGTCGGTTTGGTAACAGAAGATCGCTATACCCGGTTTAAAGAAAAAAAAGAAAGTATTGAAAATACCCTGAAAATTTTAACCGAAACAATGATTACGCCGACACCGGCTACACAAGAAAAACTTGCTGCAATTCATACGAGTGATATTAGAACGGGAACTACGCTGTATGATCTATTAAAACGTACAGGAATGGAATATGAATTACTTCGGAGTCAATTTGATTTACCGGAGACAACATCTGAAGTACGCAAACAAGTTGAAATTATTGTACGCTATGAAGGTTATATAAAAAAGCAAGTTGAACAAGTTGAACGTTATGAAAAATTGGAACAGAAGATGATTCCTGCCGACATTGATTATGAGACGGTGCCTAGCCTGCCAGGTGAAGCACGGCAAAAACTTACAGAAATAAAACCTCGTTCCATTGGGCAGGCCAGCCGAATTTCTGGAGTGTCGCCTGCGGATATCTCAATCCTAATTGTATATTTAGAGCAAGAGAGCCGTAGAAAGGAAAATAAAGCATGACATTTGCAGATCATCTTAGAGAAATTGCGCGTGCATATCCTATCGAATTAACGCAGGAGCAGTTAGATTCATATGCGACTTATTATCAGCTTTTAATTGAGTGGAACCAGAAAATAAATTTAACTGCGATTACTGAAGAACGACAAGTTGCGATTAAACATATGATAGATTCACTCAGCTGTTTTGATGAAAAGATATTTTTTACAGGCTGTTCTGTTATCGATGTGGGGACTGGCGCCGGCTTCCCTGGGCTGCCATTGAAAATATTTCGCGATCATATGCATCTAACCTTACTTGATTCTTTAAATAAACGGGTTAAGTTCCTCTCTACAGTTGCTGATACACTGCATTTAACAAATATTGATGTGATTCATAGCCGGGCAGAAGAAGGTGCCAGAGAGAAGCAATATCGCGAGTGTTATGACGTTGCAGTATCACGTGCAGTTGCCCGACTAAACATATTGTCAGAACTTTGCATGCCGTTTGTAAAGATAGGCGGCTATTTTGTATCACTTAAAGGCGCGCAATATCTTGCAGAAGTCGATGAAGCGAAACGATCAATAGAAATATTGGGTGGAAAAATAGAAAAAGTTATACCAATAAAATTGCCTGAATTAAATGATGTTAGAGCGGTTATTTATATAAAAAAAATAAGAAAAACACCAACAATTTATCCGAGAAAAGCTGGGATACCAGAAAAAAAACCTCTATAATTTACCAAAAATTAGAGGAGTTTGTTTATAATATGACGAATTATATTGCTATAATGTAAGTAGGTAGGCGGTGGATGAATGAAAAGTTTCGCCAGATTCTTTGGACTCAAGTCTGAAAAACCCGAAATTTCGGCTGAAAATCCTGTAAAAACTGAAAAATTGACTGAGGAACCCGTCGTAGTGAACGATATACCCGTAGAAATTGTCAATAAAAATGATGTCCAATATTTAAACATAGGGGATATTGTTCCCAATCCATTTCAACCTAGGAAAACTTTTAATGATGAAGCATTGAGAGATTTGGCTGCTTCTATTCAGGAATTTGGTGTAATTCAACCGTTGTTGGTTCGAAATGCAAAAAATCAGCAATATGAATTAGTAGCTGGAGAACGTAGGCTGAGAGCTTCTAAATTGGTTGGATTAGAGAAAGTTCCGGCGATTATTAAAGAACTTACAGATAAAGAAATGGCAGAACTTGCCATGATTGAAAATTTACAGCGTGAAGATCTGCACTTTCTAGAAGAAGCAGAGGGCTTTCATCAATTGCTCGTAAATTTTGGTTTCACGCAAGATGAATTGGCAAAACGTATGGGGAAAAGTCAATCGACAATTGCCAATAAATTACGGCTTTTAAAGTTAAGTGATACGATTAGAAAGCAATTATACGAGTGCAGTTTGACAGAGCGGCATGCCAGGGCATTGCTGAAGTTGACGGATGAAATAAAACAGCTGGAAGCACTTTCAATTATAAAGGAAAAAGGGTTAAATGTTCGCGAAAGCGAAATGTTAATTCAAGAAATAATTGACGAAATTTCCCGGGAAAAGGATCAAAAAGTACCAAAGCAGAATGTTGTACGGATTATTAGAGATGTACGCATTTTTTTAAATACAATTCATAACGTTGTTGGAGAAATGAAAAAGTCTGGATTAAAGGTTAAAGTAAATCAAGAACAGGATGATGATTACATTACTGTAAAAATGGTCATTCCAAAACGAAAAAAATAATTGGCATTATGATAGACAACTTAACCTTTGTAATCGTTTATAAGTGGAATGGAGTTTCAAATTACTTAAAACAATGACCAACTTGCTAAAATCCTGAATTTGTTACGCTTAAACAAATGGATTTGTTAACGTAAGTTGGTTATTTTTCATCTTTGGGAACATCGTTTTTCGGAAAAATTGACGCACGAAAAGATAGGAGTGCCATATTTTTAGCCCGGCGTTCCTCGTGTTGTAGCATGAAGTGGCAGGTGTAAAAAATGAAGAATTGGATGAAAGTAATTGGATTTGTATTGATCAGCTCGATTTATTTTGGGACTTTGTGTCAAGCGAAGGAAAGCAAAAATTTGAATGTGGAAAATGAAGGACAGCAACAAATTAAGATAGAAGACCAACGGTATATACCGATTTATCATGAAGATGAGTATACGTATTATCTTGATAATGCAACCAAAAAAAAGATAAAACATCCATACTTAGAGGAAGAAATCCTTGACGTCTGGGTGAAAATAGAGGGAAATGAAGATGGGGTTTATACAGATCCCGTTAGCTATACGATGAAACATTACTATGTACGTCTAAAAGAAAAGCAAATGCAGCTGGTCAATACAATAGAGTTTATAGGAGGAATATCACCAAGTTATTCTGCTGATACTCCTTATCGAGAAAAAAATTGGAAAACAGTCGTACCGACGAGTCGTGAAGAAAATTGTTATTTAAAAATAATTGAGCTTGTAAAGTGAAAATTTTAATTCTTTATAAATGCTGTGAGATTGATAAAAATCAAACTCACAGTATTCTTTTTAGTGGAAGTTTATATAGATTATTTTAATAAAAACCAGAAAGTATTATATTAAATATTTATGCATATATAAATATTTAATATTTTATTAACTATATGGTTTTTTTTGTATTGATTTTTGGTAAAAGTTAGAGTATTATCATCTTATAACGAACAAAAGTTATACATCGTCACATATGTGACGATAGCGAAATTGTACTAAAAGTTGTAAAAGAGAAGGTGAAAAAATGATACCAGTAGAAAAACGTTTACTCATAAAAGTAGCCAACATGTATTATATCGAAAATATGAAGCAAAGTGATATTGCCGACAAGTTAGGGATCAATCGGACAACGGTTAGTAAATATTTAAAGCGGGCAATGGAAGCTGGCATTGTGCAAATTTCGATCGTGAATGATTCCTATGAAAGATTAGAATCTGAACTAGAAAAGGAATTTGGGCTAAAAGAAGTTTATATTGTAGATTCTGTAGACGATGCAGATGAAGTAAAAAATAATATGGGGAAAGCAGGTCTTGCGTTCCTAAAGCGCGTGATTCACGATGGTGATGTGGTTGGATTTGCTTGGGGAACTGCAATAGGAGCATTGGCAAAAAATGCTTCTTTAGAAAAATGTAATGAAGTCAAAGCTGATATGGTACCGTTGGTCGGCGGACCAGAGAATATAGATAGTGAATTTCACGTAAATACCATTGCATATAAAGTGGCCAATGCATTTAAGGCACGAAATCATTATTTATATGCACCCGCGATTACAAAGACGACGGAGATCAGAGCGGCGATCATGCAAGATGATAACTATGTGAAGATAACAAATTACTGGGATAAATTAGATATAGCAATTGTTGGGATTGGAGCGCCAGTACAATCTTCAAATCTTGTGTGGGCAGGTGCTTTTGGTAAGAAAAGTATTGATGAATTGGCTGATGCGGGCGTTGCCGGAGAAATTTGCTCGGTATTTTATGATGTAAATGGACAGATTGTGACAACGGGATTAAGCGATAAGATCATTGCGATTGATTTAAAAAAATTGAGGCAAGTTAAGTATTCTATCGGCATAGCTGCTTCACCAGAAAAAGTGCCGGCAATTTATGGGGCGTTAAAGGGAAAATTAATCAATGTATTGATTTCTGATGAGCAAACAGCGAAATTATTATTAACCTTTCAAAAATAAGTGATAAAGTCGTTGCGCGTTATGATAAAAATATCTATGGTTTTAGACATCTTTAGAATAAAAGTTATATGGGGGTCAAAACAATGTCAAAGGTTGCACTTGTTGTAGGTGGAGGAAGAAGCTTAGGTGCTTTTTTAAGCAAACATTTAGCAAAAGAAGGCTATGCAGTAGCTGTTGGTGATTTGAATAAAGAAAATGCTGAAAAAGTAGCTGCTGATATTGTAGCTGATGGCGGAAAGGCGATTTCTATTACAGCAAATGCTTGTAAAGAAAATGAAGTTGCGGCAATGTTTAAAAATGTCGTAGAGAAATATGGAAAAATCGATTTATTACTTTATAATGCAGGCGTTGCTAAGAGCAGTAAAATTACCGGTTTTTCACTGGAAGATTTTAAGTTTATCTGTGACGTTAATCTAAATGGTTATTTTTTATGTGCTAGAGAAGCAGCAAGAGTGATGATTGAGAAAGAAATTGCTGGATCGATTATTGTAATTAATTCTAAATCAGGAAGAGTAGGCAGTAAACATAATAGCGGGTATTCAGCTTCTAAATTTGGCGCTGTTGGTCTTACCCAAAGTTTGGCACTCGATCTTGCTGATCATCATATTAGAGTGAATTCAATGATGCTAGGTAATCTCCTAGATTCAGATATGTTTGAAAGTTTAATTCCACAATATGCAATTAAATTAGGTGTTCCTGAAGATCAGGTAAAACAAGTTTATATCGATAAGGTACCTTTAAAACGAGGATGTAGATTCCAAGATGTTGCGAATGTAGTTACGTTTTATGCATCAGAAAAAGCTGAATACTTAACAGGACAGTCCGTAAATATTACTGGGGGGCAAGTAATGTGATTTTTTACTTCTCTTACTTAGGTGATGGATCAAATAACAGAAGCTTCGGAGATTACAGGAGGATAAAAAATGTTGTGGTTGATTATGATTGCTGCATCGATGTGGATTTTACAATGTATCTTAGGGCTTTGGCAATTTAATAAATTTAATCGCCGCTTTAAAGAACTAAGAACAGAAGGCAGGGTTGCAATTGGAAGGGCAAAAGGACGTTTTGTCGCAGGGGCAGTTGTATTACTTTGTATTGATAAAGAATGTAACATCATCAAGGGTGAAAAAATGCAAGGAACAACTATTTTTGCGGGAATAAAGCCCTTTCATACATTGGATCGTATGAATTTATTAACCATAAATGAAGCCTGTTGTCAATCGTTAGACAAGCAAACAGCCAAAGCCGTCCTAAATGCGGTCCAGAATTATAAAGAATTTGTTGAAAAAGAACAAATGGCACAAATAAACACAGAACGTATTGTTGATCATTAACACTATGCCTTTTCTCCGTGCGATTGATTTCAGAAATTTCAGAAATAATTTGTTTTGTAATTTTTATCTGTTAGATCTCAGCTAGGCATAAGTGGATGCATTTATTTAGCGTTTTTAGATTTGTAAAATAAAAGTCGATTTATCAAAAATAAAAAAGAGAGTGGGGTTATCTTATGGATTCATTAGTTTTCTTAGCGAAAGGGTTTATAGGAATGTTTAATGAAGGTGGTAAAACGTTTGTTGCTTTGGTAACAGGGATTGTACCTACACTGATTTGTTTACTAGTGGCAATGAATGCACTTATTCGTTTCGTTGGTCAGGAAAAAATTGAAAAACTAGCGCACATGTGTGCTGGTAACCCGATATCTAGATACCTTATCTTACCGGTTGTTGGCACGTTTTTTTTCTGTAATCCGATGACATTATCATTAGGTAAATTTATGCCGGAAAAATACAAACCAAGTTATTATGCAGCAGGTTCCTTTTCCTGTCATACGTTAAATGGTTTATTTCCGCATGTGAATCCTGGTGAATTGTTTGTTTTTCTTGGCATAGCCAACGGAATTACGCAATTAGGCTTGCCTACAGTCGATTTAGCTCTACGGTATTTTTTAGTTGGTGTTGCAACCAACTTTTTAAGAGGCTGGATAACAGATTTTACAACGAGTTATGTTGAAAGACAACAAGGTGTTACGCTAAAAACAGAAGTCAATACAATTCATAATGGGATCAGTGCATAGAGAGGAGGAAAAGAAAATGGAACAATATCAATCAATTAAAGTGTCAGCAGGTAAAGGGGGCTTTGGTGGACCATTGCTTTTGACTCCAACTGCCGAAAAAAATATAGTTGTGAATATTACAGGCGGCATTATATCACCTGTTGCTGAAAAAATTGCTGAGATGACAGGGTGTACTTTAATAGATGGGTTTAAAACCAAGGCTCCTGATCATGAAATTTTATGTGTCGTGATTGATTGTGGTGGAACTTTACGCTGTGGCATCTATCCACAAAAAAGAATTCCTACGATTAACTTAAATCCAACTGGACCAAGTGGACCGCTTGCTGAACATATTAAAGCAGATATTTATGTATCTGATGTAAAAGTAAGTAATTTAGCATTTCGTGATGGCACTGTGCCCGGCGAAGCGGAACCAGAAAATAAAAAACAACCTAAATATGATACTTCTAAAAAGATTACGCAACAGACGACAGGTGGACTCATGGCGAATATTGGTAAAATGATGGGGGCAATTACATCTACCCTGTATCAGGCGGGTCGCGATACAATAGATACAATTATAAAAACGATTCTTCCATTTATGGCATTTGTATCTATGTTAATTGGTGTTGTCTTGAGTACAGGAATTGGTGATGTGATTGCACAGATATTAGCACCACTTGCTAGTTCGGCGATTGGCTTAATTCTATTGTCTATGATTTGTTCATTCCCATTCTTGTCGCCATTTCTTGGACCTGGCGCAGTCATTGCCCAAGTAATCGGTGTTCTAATCGGTGTCGAGATCGGTAAGGGAAATATTCCACCGCATCTTGCTCTACCAGCACTTTTTGCGATTAATGCCCAGGCCGCCTGCGATTTTATTCCCGTTGGTTTAGGCCTTGCTGAAGCGGAAACTGAAACTGTTGAAGTCGGTGTTCCGTCGGTTTTATATTCACGCTTCATCACGGGTCCGCTTACTGTAGCTTTTGCATGGATTGCAAGTTTTGGCTTGTATGAAAGTTAATTGCTAAATATATTTAGTAGAATGTGTATTCTAACGGATACACATTCTATGATAAAAACAGAATTACCGGAGGTATTTGAGCATGTCTGTTATTTTTAAGACAAAAGTTGTAAAACTCGGAGCATTGGCACAGGCCTTTATCGCTGAAAAAATGGTGATTCTCTTTCAAGAAAATGCACCAGATGAGCTCGCTGAATACTGTGTATTACATAAAGAACACCAATTAATTGATACCGTACAAATAGGAGATATTTTGATTTTTGCAGGTATAGAATACAAAATTGTGTATGTTGGTGATCAAGTACAAAAGAACTTGGGTGATTTAGGGCATATAACATTGAAATTCAACAATAATTGTGAAGCAGAAAACTTGGAGGGCAGCTTATATCTGGAGGATAAAGAAATTGCGTTCATCCATATTGGAGATGAAATTTCGATTATCAGAAGATAATCGATTGCCTGTTATGAACTAAATAATTTAGAAATAGATCTCAAGCTTTTTAATATAAAAATAAACCAGTATAATTTCGCATCCTGCCATGCGTTATATTATACTGGTTTATTTTATTTGCTTAATTTACAAGATACAATAAGCGAATGTATCTTATTTTTCAACCAATTTTTTTGCTAGGTTTACAGCAACAACACCATCACGTGCATAGCAATCAGCGCCGGCTTGGTCTGCATATTCTTGTGTGAGAACTGCTCCGCCAACCATAATTTTGGCCTTGCTGCCGACATCTTTTAATGCTTGAATCGCAAGGTCAATTTGTGGCATTGTCGTTGTCATAAGTGCACATAATCCAATAATATCAGCGTTACTTTCAATTGCTGTTTTTACAATTTTTTCAAGATCTACATCTTTACCCAAATCAATGATATGAAAACCATTATTTTCAAGTAAAGCACCGACAATATTTTTACCGAGATCATGGATATCACCTTTTACTGTAGCAATGACAACGGTACCTTTATTTTGTAAGTTTTGTGTAGGTAATAATTCTTTTATTTTTAAGAAGGCTTCGCGCATCGTTTCAGCTGATAGTAAAACTTGCGGTAGAAATACTTTGCCTGAGCCGAAGTCTATACCAAGGTCGTTCATAGCAGCGGTTAAACTTTTATCTGTAATTTCAGCAGATGAATGACCTTCTGCAATTGCTTTTTCTACCATGAGAGCAATTGCTTCTTTTTCACCATTTAAAACTGCCTGCTTCATTCTTAGCAATATATTTGTTTCAGTGTTTAATGTTTCAGCTGTTTTTAGTGGAGCGGCTGTTATTTTTGCGGCAATTTTACTATAGTGATGCGCGTTTTTATCGTGTCCTAATAGCGCAGAACTGGCAAGAAGCGCATCCTGCATCGTCTGGTCATATGGATTCATAATTGGTGCATCAAGTCCGTGTGCTAAGCACATCGTGAAAAAGTGACTATTGATGCAAGGTCGGTTTGGTAAACCGAAAGAAATATTGCTAAGGCCCATTGTGGATGGATACCCAAATTTTTCACGATAAAGTTGCAATGTATTTAATGTTTGAATGCAGGCTTCGTCATCGGCAGCGATTGTCATAACAAGGGCATCAAGTAAAAAATCTCCTGCTTTAAGGCCGATTGATTGTGCATGATCAAGAATGGTTTGGATAACTGCCACACGTTCTGGTGCAGTTTTTGGCACACCAGAAGCTGAAATCGGTAAGCAAAGAATTGCTGCGCCATATTTTTTTGCTAATGGTAAGAAGTCACGTAATCTATCGGGTTCGGCGCTTACTGAATTGATTAAGGCGCGGCCTGGGTAGGCTTTTAAGCCGGCTTCTAATGCTTTGGCATCGCTTGTATCAATGACCAGTGGAACGTCAACTAATTGCGCTATTTCAGTAATGGCTTTCTCCATGGCTTTTTCTTGGTCTATGCCAGCAACGCCCATGTTTACATCTAATAAATGAGCGCCAGCGTGTACTTGTTCAAGCGCTTCTTTTTTTACGGAAAGAAAAATGCCTTCTTTAATTTCAGCAGCAAGTTTTTTTCGACCGGTAGGGTTGATTCTTTCGCCTAATAAAACGGTAGGTAAGCTTTTATCTATGCATACCGTTTTACTGCGGCTGCTTAAGGTAAGCATTGGCTTGCGGTTTTTACGAACTGCTGGAGACAGACCTTGTACAGCACGTTTGATTGCTGCAATATGTTGTGGTGTTGTTCCGCAGCAACCACCGATATAGGTTGCACCTGCCGCAATTAGCTTTGGTGCCCATGTACCCATTTCTTCAGCTTCCATCGGAAAAACTGTTTTGCCTTCGACTAAATGCGGCATACCTGCATTCGGTTGAATACTGATCGGGCAATCACAATTTGCTGCAAAAATTTCTACGATGGGAAGCAGTTGCGCCGGGCCAAGCGAACAATTTGCCCCAATGATATCAGCGCCCATTGCTTCCAGTGTAATTGCTGCCGTTTTAGGATCTGTTCCAGTTACAGTGCGCCCATCGTTATCAAACGATAATTGACAAATCACAGGTTTATTTGTCACAGATTTGGCAGCGAGTAAAGCCGCGCGCATCTCTTGAATATCAATAATTGTTTCAATTAAAATCATATCGGCGCCAGCATCAACTAAGGCTGATATTTGTTCAACAAAAACATCATAGACCTCATCAAAAGATAATTCTCCTAGAGGTTTAATAAATTTTCCTGTAGAGCCCACAGATCCGGCGATTTTGACGTTACCCTTTGCAGCGGCTTTTGCAGCCATTACGGCTGCTGTGTTAAGTTCAGTTACACGATCCGATAAACCGTAATGTGAAAGCTTGATTCTATTTGCGCCAAAACTATTTGTTTCAATAATATCTGCACCATGTGCAATGTATGCAGCATGTACTTTTGTTACAAGCTCCGGTTGTTCTACGTTTAATAATTCTGGACATTCTCCTGGTTTTAGCCCAGCATTTTGCAACATGGTGCCCATTGCACCATCAAAAATATAAATCATTTAAGAAGAAGACTCCTTTCGAGCTAGACAATCTAGTTTATTACAACTTTCGCAGCTGTGTTTTTCTGTAAGTGTACAATCTGCATTATTTGGGACAAAGCCAATAATTGCAGTTACTGATTTACGGGGGATCAGCATCATGCTGTCGGTTAAAGAAATTCCAATTCTATGTGCACTTGTTAAATGCAGCATTTCGGGTTGAAATTTGATATCCCAGTCTCCATAGCCGGGACTAAATCGCATAACGGTTTGATAACCTTTAGCACGTGCATTTTGTTTAATACTTTTTTCCATTGCATCTGCTGCCATCTCTACTGCTGTAGTTGCAGCAGCATCTAATAAAACAGAATGCGTATAAGCATTGTTTTTAAAATGATTGGTAACTGCTTGTTCGATTTCTTCACCAACTGTGACTGCTAATACGGCGACTTTTGTAGCATTTTGTAGATGTCTCTGGACAATTTTGCCTTGAATTTGAATTGGCTGAGCTGATTCAATGGTATGCGTCCTATTATTATAATCATAGATTTCCCAAATACCTTTAGCATTTCCTAGTAATTGTGCTTCAAGACATGCTTTATCAATTAAATTTTCATCAAAATTAACCTTGCTTAGACCAGCATAACGTTTTGTTTCACCTTTATCAATCGTGGTGATTGAGGCATTATAAATAGGCAAAATCAACACCTCATTCTAGTTAAAATTGTAATCATAATTATTTTAACACAAATAGTCAAGAAAAAACTCGAATACATAAAAAAGTGTAAATTTTAAGTTTTATAGTTGTTAATTTGTGCATATTTTGATTCTATATTTTTAAAATCGGAACATATATATTGAATTTTTAATTGATCTAATCGATTGATCACAAGAAAACAGCAGGAATATGAAGAAGGGTGTGGAATTGAGTTATTTTAATAGGAAAAAAGATTGTTTTAAAGAGAGGTTAATTTCATGGTAAAAGTAATTGCAATTGCAAACCAAAAAGGAGGAGTGGGTAAAACTACAACTTCAGTTAACTTAAGTGCTTGTTTAGCTGAGTTAGGAAAAAAAGTGCTATTAATCGACATTGATCCACAAGGAAATTCGACGAGCGGATATGGAATAGATAAGTTAAAGATTAGGCGGTCAGTATATGATGTTCTAGTTGATAATGTTGATCCAGCAGAGGCTATCTTGCAAACAGATATTGAAAATTTAGATATAATACCTGCGACGATACAATTAGCTGGAGCGGAAATAGAATTGGTATCTGTTATGTCTAGAGAAACTAAATTAAAACGTGCAATTGATAAAATAAAATATGATTATGACTATGTTGTTATGGATTGCCCGCCGTCGCTTGGATTATTGACAATTAATGCATTGAATGCCGCACATTCAGTTTTAGTGCCAATACAATGTGAATTTTATGCGTTAGAAGGTTTATCGCAATTAATGAATACAGTGTCTTTGGTTCAGAAAAATTTGAACCCAATATTAGAGCTGGAAGGCGTAGTTCTTACAATGTTTGATGCACGTACAAATTTATCAATACAGGTGGTTGAAGAGGTAAAAAATCACTTTAGACAGAAAGTGTATCAGACAATCATTCCGAGAAATGTCCGACTGAGTGAGGCGCCTAGTCATGGTCAGCCGGTAACTTTATATGATCCAAAATCGAAAGGCGCAGAAGTGTATTTTGAATTGGCGAAAGAGGTGATTGATAATGAGTAAGCAAGCTCGCGGATTGGGTAGAGGTTTAGATGCATTGATAAGAAATACTACGGTAGAAGATACGGATGCAAATGAAAAAGTCAATTTACTTGCCATCAGTGAGATTGAGGCAAATAAATTCCAACCACGAAAAGAATTTGATGATGAAGCTTTAGAAGAATTAATGCAGTCTATTAAGCAGTATGGTGTATTGCAACCAATTTTAGTTCGCAGAACGCTAACAGGGTATGAATTAATTGCTGGAGAACGAAGATTAAGAGCATCAAAACGAGCAGGGTTAAAAGTAATTCCGGCTATTGTTCGAGAATATAGTGATTCTGAAATGACAGAAATTGCGCTTATAGAAAATTTACAGAGAGAAGACTTAACCGCAATCGAAGAAGCCACTGCATATGAAAAACTCTTAACTATATTTGGTTTAACACAAGAAGAATTAGCACAAAAGGTTGGTAGAAGTCGCTCTCATATTGCAAATTTTATTCGTATGTTGAGTTTACCAAAAGTGATTCAAGATTATGTTTCACGTGAAACAATTTCTATGGGACAAGCAAAACCTTTAATAACACTTGATGATGAAAATTTGCAAATTGAAGCAGCTGAATATATTATCGCTGAAGATTTATCTGCACGGGCAAGTGAAGATTTAGTGAAAATATTGACTGCAAATCCAAATTACCTACATGAAAAACAACAACTCATTGATGAGGCAGATGAAAATGAGACAATACTTACACCTGATGTAAGAGAACTTTTTGTTGTTGAGGCAGAAGATCGATTAAAGTTAATGTTAGGTACACAAGTAAAAATAAAGCAGGGCAAGAAAAAAAGCAGAATTGAAATAGATTTTTATTCACAGGATGATTTGGATAGAATTATTGAAGCATTATCAGAGCCTATATCGCTAAAAAGCAACAAAAACTATGAAGCATTTACTGTTTAATGTTTCACGTGAAACATTTTGGAGAAATATGTTATGAGAGTCGAAAAAGATTTATTAGGTGAAAAAAGTATAGCAGAAGATTGTTATTATGGAATTCATACATTGCGAGCGGTTGAAAATTTTTCGATCAGCGGGAAACGTGTACATAAAAATTTAATTCGAGCGATTGCACTTATTAAAGAAAGTGCGGCACAAGTTAATATGGATTTAGGGTATTTAGAAAAAGAAAAAGCAATTGCAATTATTGCGGCCAGCAAAGAAATGGCAGCAGGAGATTTGGAACAGTATATTATCGTTGATGCATTGCAAGGTGGAGCCGGAACGTCAACAAATATGAATATAAATGAAGTAATTGCGAATCGAGCCTTAGAATTGGCTGGTCGAAATAAAGGAAGTTATGATTATATACATCCAATTGAACACGTCAACTTGCATCAGTCTACCAATGATGTTTACCCTTCAGGGCTAAAGATTGCTTGTCTTTGGACTTTAGAAGAATTGAGTAAGGCTTGTGAGAATCTACAGGATAGTTTACAAAAAAAAGAACAAGAATTTGCACAGATGATTAAAATGGGACGTACGCAATTACAAGATGCAGTTCCGATCACTTTAGGACAAGAGTTTAGTGCGTATGCGCAAGCAATTGCCAGAGATCGTTGGCGTATTTATAAATGTCAAGAACGACTAAAACAGATCAATTTAGGCGGTACTGCAATCGGAACAGGTATCACAGCACCTCTAAAATATGTATTTGCAGTGGTTGAAAAACTAAGAAGTTTAGCGAAAGTAAATATTGGCCGTAGTGAAAACATGATTGATGCTACACAGAATGTAGATGCTTTCGTAGAGATATCGGGGCTTGTAAAAACTTTGGCAGTAAATCTAAATAAAATTGCCAATGATTTACGGCTTTTATCATCTGGCCCATCTGCTGGATTTAGAGATATAGAATTGCCTTCTTGTCAAGCTGGATCTTCTATCATGCCAGGTAAAGTAAATCCTGTTATTGCTGAGGCCACAAATCAAGCTTGTTTTCATGTAATGGCAGGTGATTTAGCTATTTCTTTGGGGGCTCAAAACGGGCAGCTTGAATTAAATGCTTTCTTACCGTTAATTGCACATCATATATTAGAAAATATAGAATTGATGACGAAAACTGTAACTATGCTAGATAAACGTTGCATTCAGGGGATCTTGCCAAATGAGGAACGGATGAGATATGTTGTATATCACTCTCCTGCGTTAATTACGGCATTAGTTCCGTATGTTGGTTATCGTAAGGCAACCGAATTGGCAGTAGAAATGAGTAAAACAGGTGTAAGCATCGAAACTATTTTAAAAAAGTATAATCTTATGAATACACAGCAGATAGAAGAATTTTTAGATCCATATCAACTTACGAAACCTTATAAAGATAAGAAAAGGGAGTCATAAGCATGCAAGACACACCGAAAGGAAATCGACTGCATATAGGAATATTTGGTCGTAGAAATGCAGGAAAGTCTAGTTTGATTAATTGTTTAACAAAACAAGACACCGCATTGGTATCTCCGGTCGCCGGGACGACGACAGACCCTGTATATAAAGCGATGGAGTTGTTACCGATTGGACCCGTGATGATCATTGATACAGCAGGAATTGATGATATGGGAACTTTAGGAGAAATGAGAATTGAAAAAACACATGAAGTTATTACAAAAACAGATCTTGCAATTGTTGTAATGGATGGATGTGAAACATTTTCTGCTTATGAAGAAGATTTAATTATAGAGTTAAAACGACGTAAAATTCCCACGGTTTTTGTATTAAATAAAGAAGATCGGATACAAATTTCTGAAGATGAAATAAAGCAATTAAGAAAACGTTTTGAAATTCCGGTAATAAAAATTAGTACAATAAATTTTACTGGCATCGAAGAATTAAGAAAACAAGTGATTAGAAATGTTCCTGACCAGTGGGAGGGGCAACCGTTATTAGGAGATTTGATCAATGGCGGTGATAGTGTTGTTATGGTAGTGCCAATTGATACAGCGGCACCTAAAGGCAGACTTATATTACCGCAAGTACAGGCGATCCGTGACGTGTTAGATCATGATGGACATGCTATGGTCGTCAAAGAGAGAGAACTAAAGGCAGTATTAGATAATTTAAAAGAAAAGCCTAAATTAGTGGTGACAGACTCACAAGAATTTTTAAAAGCAGATGCAGATACGCCAAAAGATATCATGCTCACTTCTTTTTCAATTTTGATGGCCCGGCACAAAGGCGATTTAGAGACGCTCGTAAAGGGAGCAAAGGCCATTGATTTCTTAAAAAGAGGAGATAAAGTTTTAATTGCTGAGGCGTGTACGCATCAATGTCAGTCTGATGATATTGGACGCGTTAAAATACCGCGTTGGTTGAGGCAGTATGTGGGCGGAGATCTGGATTTTCATTGGGTGAGTGGGAATAGCTTTCCGGCAGATTTAAAAGCGTATAAGTTGATCATTCATTGTGGAAGCTGCATGATTAATCGGCGTGCTATGCTGCATCGTATGCAGGTTGCAGAGGCATATGATGTGCCAATTGTAAATTACGGCGTATTAATAGCAAAGCTCCATGGGATTTTGCCACGTGCATTAAGTCCATTTCCTTATTTACAAATGCTGATAAAAGATGAATAATATATTAGGAGTAAAAAATGAGAGGTGCATTTGTTAATTTTTTAGCAATTATAATTGGATCAGGGTTAGGATTGATTTTCAAGAGCGGTATTCCAGAAAGTTATAAGGAAACGATTATTTATGGTTTGGGTTTAGCTGTCATGATGATTGGCGTTAAAATGGCAATGGTGACGGAAAATATATTGATTGTCATTGTTAGCATTGCTGTTGGTGCTTTCATCGGTGAATTTATTGGTATCGATGCAGCATTAAATCGTGTAGGTATATGGCTGACGACCAAATTAGGCGATCGATATGGCGATGTGGGGAAGGGCTTTGTTACGGCAACTTTGCTCTTTTGCATTGGTGCTATGGCGATCGTTGGAAGCATACAAGAAGGGCTAAATGGTGATGCCAGTACACTTTATGCAAAGTCTATGATCGACGGCGTAGTAGCGATTATTTTTACTGCTGCAATGGGAATTGGTGTTGCATTTTCCGCTATATCGGTGTTAATTTATCAAGGGGTAATCACAGTGGGAGCAAGTTTTTTTAGTACCTTAATTACCGAAGCCGTGATTCATGAAATCACCGCAGTTGGTGGGGTTTTGATTATCGCAATTAGTCTTGCCATGCTGGAAATTAAAAAAATCAGAGTAGCGAATTTATTGCCGGCAATTCCGATTGCTGTCATATTAGCCGTTTGGAAAATTTTATAAGGGATAGTTAAGGAGTTTTGTGAAAATGGGACAAGGCATAGATTTATCAATGGTAGCTATATTTATAAATAATAATATCCATTATGTAATTTTAATAATGACGATATTGTTATTTTTTTCGTTAATTGTATTTATTAATATTAATATGAAATTATCTAGAATGAATAAGCGCTACAAGAAATTAATGTCCGGTATGGATGGGAGCAATATTGAAAGAATCCTTATGGGTCATATTGATGAGGTAAGAGATTTAGTAAAACAAGTCGATGCTTTGGAAAGGGAAAATAAACGGATTGATTTGATGGCAAAAAAATCGGTGCAAAAAGTAGGAATTGTTCGTTTTAGTGCGTTTGAAGGTATTGGCAGTGACTTAAGTTATGCAGTTGCTGTGCTGGATCATTATAATAATGGAGTAGTTTTTTCCAGTATTTTCGGAAGAGAAGATTCTCGCACTTATGCCAAGCCGATTTTGGATGGAAAATCAACCTATTTATTGACAGAGGAAGAAAAAGGCGCAATTGAACAGGCGCTGCAAAAATAAATTTGGAAAAAAAGCAGGAATTTTCATATTTATGGCAAAGTAATAAGGTTGATACGATTTTATAGTTTGGAGGATTTTGATGGATAAAAAAACTCAAAAACCAGATAAACGTGAATATACCTTAAAAATTATTCCGCACCAAGGTGGAGATGTACGCAGTATTCGATTACCGATACGTGCAATCAAATATGGTGTGGCTGTAATTTGTGCAAGTGCAGTTCTATTTATTGGTGCCTTTGGTTATTCTACTTACAATGCCAGTCTGCTCAAACAAGATCAAGCTGAATTAGACGAATTAAGACAAGTAAATAATATACAGCAAACACAAATCCTGCAATTGGCTAAAAAAGCAGCTACGTTGCAAGAGGATATGGATAAATTAGATGAGCTTGAAAGTGAACTTCGTCAGTTAACTGCAACGAATACAGACACGGAGACTTCTCGTTCTGGGGTGAATCGACTAGAACACGATGGGCAAGGTGGTCCGGTAATAAAACCCAATATTGATAATTTGAACGAAACGTTAACTTCTTTAGAAGAACGGTTAAAAGTCCGTAAAGCGAATTTAGAGGCATTGAAAGCTAACCTTGTCACACAACAAGCGCAATTGGCTGTTACGCCGTCTATATGGCCAGCAAATGGGGAAGTTAGCTCTCGGTATGGGTTACGCTGGGGTGGCAGTGACTTCCATCCTGGTGTCGATATTGCGGCAGATACGGGTACACCTGTTGTTGCAACAGCTGATGGCGTGGTCGTGGAAAGCGGGTGGAATTCCGGCGGTTATGGCTATATGGTTGATATAGATCATGGCAATGGAGTTGTTACACGTTATGGGCATAATTCACAGCTTGCTGTCAGTGTAGGTACAGCTGTAAAAAAAGGACAGGTTATTGCTTATATGGGAAGCACTGGGTTTAGTACAGGCCCACACGTCCATTATGAAGTTATTGTGAATGGGAAACCCGTAAATCCAGATAGATATTTGTAATATTTTTAGAATCAATGTAGAAGGGCGCGTGTGCAAGGATGTTTAGCAGCAAGAAAAAAACAAGTGGTTTAAGTACGAATGAGATTGAAACAATCATTGGAAAAAACACGAAATTTAAGGGTACGATTAGTGGAGAGGGCAATGTTCGTATTGATGGTGCATTAGATGGCGAAATTAGTTCTACTGGTGATATCGTGATTGGCGAACAAGGGAATGTTACCGCAACGATAAAAGCAAATAATGTGTTGATATCTGGAACAGTTAAGGGCAATATTCATGTAAATAGTAAGCTTGAAATTACAGCTACAGGTAATTTATTTGGTGATGTAAGAGCTTCTGTATTAAGTATCGCTGAAGGGGCTGCTTTTAAAGGAAGCAGTAACATGGAAGCTTCTGAAGTTGCAGTGAAAGAGGAAAAGCTGGCAAAAGCAAAGTAAGAATTTAAGTGTCATAATTTCTCATAAAAAAATACAGAATTGAAAGCGTGTTTCATATTCTGTAAAGAATATTTTATACAATCTAAAAAGAAAGTATAGTACAGTGAAGTTTTGTACTATACTTTCTTTTTGCTTTTTAAAGAGAGGCATTCATCGTAGGTAAGGTTGAATGACGTAAAGCGAAAGAGATTGATTTTGCGATTGTATCGGCCATGGTCATAACCAAATTAAGGCGTGTACTTTGCAAAACTAAGTGCTCCATGAAACCACTGACATTTACGATTCCAGTTATGTAAGCATCGCCCACAGGAGGTAAATCCTTTTTAACAGCAGCGCCGGGTTTTACTGAGCCGAGTCCAAGCGATAGATAGCCAACGTTTTCTATTTTACCAAGACAAGCATCAATTGCAATGATAAAGGGGTTTTGATATTGTTCATTGATGATATTCATATAATGAATCAGATTTGTTGCATGGACAGGTTCTTCTAGTGTACCAAATATAGGGGAAGCAACTTGTAAACTCTTTAATTTCGTGCCGGTTAGTGGGCCAAGCGCATCTCCTGTAGAACGGTCTGTACCTATACAGACAAATACGATATCTTGGTTTGTTTTCTGTGCCTCATATAAAAGGGTTTGTATCTTGGTTGCAAAGTCGAAAATTATGGTAGGGGTATGAACTGAAAATTTTGATTCTACTTTTTTAGGTTTAAAAATATTTGTTAGCATAGTGCACTCCTGTTATTTATTTGAACATTATCATTATGTCCGGAGACACTACTTCTTTATACAGAAAATATCTAGGAACGTAATTTTTATAATATTTTTATAATTTATACATTGCAAACAAGAATAATACAAAGTAAAAAGCAAAAAAAATTAAAAAATAAAAATATATAATGTATCCTTGTATACCGCAAAACAATGCAGTACAAAATTTTGCGAAATAAATTTTAGTGTATGTGTAAATGGTAGGAATTATACTCATTAAAAAGGGTTACTTAACATTATTAACATAATTCTTGCTGTGTATAATAAAACAATTAGTGAATATTTATACAATAAAAAACGTTTATATTACAGAAAATTAACGATAATAAGCATTATTATGCAACTTTATTTTAAATATGCATATTGACAGTATAAGGTTTCGTTTTTATAATGAATATACATTACATGCATATAATATTGACAGTGAACAAATGTATATTAGTAATGGAAAGAGTATAACGATATGCCTTGTAATATCGTCCAGTTCAATCTAATTTCAATAATAAATAATGGCGTTTATTTATTGATTTTATATTAATTTGGTTTATAAATTGGCCATGCGACAGTGAAGAGGAGAAAAGTAGCTGGAGCAAGGTTTTTTTATTGAAATAGATTGCATGTAATGAAGACAAAACATAAAAATCATGAGTATGTGAGTATTCTTAAATTTAAGAGTGCTTAGATAGATTGATTTTTAAATTTGTGTATCTGATATGGGGGAGAGAATATGTGTAGGATTGGATCAATAAAGAGTAAAGTACCGGTTCATCCATCAAAAGCTTTGCATTTGATGTTGCCGCAGCAAGAAGGCCATGATAACTCTGGTTTTGCTATGGTTATGCAGGATTTGTATGGAGTTTTCACTGAGTATAAAGATAAACCATTATTATCTTTGGCATGTACACAACGCGGCGCCCAGCTGGTAGAAGATTATATGGACAGTCATAACTTTGTTCAACTGGCAGAATGGATTCCAAAGCCCAATAAACAACCGGGGTTAGATATAAAAGCGATGCCTTACTATATTTTCCGTAACTATGATTATCCAGAACAATATCATGATAAATCTCAAGCAGAGCGTGAAGAACTTATGCTGGATACGCGGCTCGCGCTTCGCAGTATATTAGAGGAAGAGGCAGAAGGGTATGTATATTCTTTCTGGCCAGATGTTTTGACCTTAAAAGAAATTGGTGATCCACGGGATATTGCCACTTATTTTAGATTATGGGATGACAGTGGAATGTTGATGGCCAAAAGTATCATCACGCAATGTCGTCAAAATACAAACTATGATATTGTACGTTACGCCGCACATCCGTTTTTTATTCAAGGCTATACATTATGTGCGAATGGTGAAAATACATTCTATACAAAGAATATGGAATATCAGAAATCTTTGCATCGTGGGTATATTGGTTTTGAGTCGGATTCACAGAATTTCATTTATACATTGCATTATGTACTTCGCCAATTAAAATGGCCGATTCAATATTATAAGCATGTGATTACGCCACTGACATTTGCTGAAGCTGAGGAGCGGCAGGATAAGAAAGTACTGAGTGTCATTCGACAATCTTTAGGTCATTTAGAAATCAACGGGCCGAATACAATCATTGCATTATTGCCGAGTGGTGATATGATGACCTGCTGTGATTCGAAGAAACTTCGTCCGGTTGTTGTTGGCGGAGATGATACAACAATTGCAATTGCATCTGAAGTTTGTGGTTTAAATGCAATTTTACCAAATCGTGATATGGCAAAAGACATTTATCCAAATGAACGTGAGGTCGTTTTGATTAATAATGAATTGGAGGTGCAAAGATGGAAGCAGTAAGAACGCAGGATGTTGGTGTAAATGACTTGAAATGGAAAATAGAATATTACGCCGAGCGCTGCACGATGTGCGGGAGTTGTATTGCAGCTTGTACGAAGAATGCAATTGAAGCTTGTATGGCACGACGTTCTATTACTGTTTCTACTGCACATCAGCCAGAACCTTTGAAAGAGCATAAAGCGGTCCCTGTGATACGTCAAGTGGCGAGTATAGATAGTGCCTGTATTGGCTGTGGGATGTGTGAAAAGGTTTGTCCTAATCGGGCAATAAAACCGGTTCGCAATCCTGATAATCGTGTAAATTTGCTGGCACGCGATCATGGGCCGATAAAACGCGGCGGACGTACGAACTTAAATGCACAACGTACGCTAGACCATATTATTGTTGGAAGAATATCGCAAATGACAGATCCAGCGCTTGATTCGGAACGTCATACTTTTGATATCCGGGCTCCATTCGGAAGAGTACTATTGCCTGGTGAATTGCCATTGGTATCAGAAAATGGTGAATTAAGATTAACTGAAAAAACACCACCTGTGAATTGGATATATCCGTTGATTTTTAGTGATATGTCTATAGGGGCTTTATCAACAAGAGCATGGGAAGCGGTTTCTTTAGCGACAGCCTATCTGAATGAAAAACATCATTTGCCGATTCGTATGAGTTCCGGTGAAGGTGGGATGCCGGTAAAATTACTGGAATCAGAAAAATTAAAATATATGATTTTGCAAATTGCTTCGGGACATTTCGGCTGGAATCGCATTATCAAGGCTATGCCAAGAATGAAAGTAGATCCGGCTGGTATTTTAATTAAAATCGGGCAAGGGGCAAAACCTGGTGACGGCGGACTTTTACCAGCGGCAAAAGTTGCGGAACATGTGCAGGCAATTCGCGGTGTCCCAAAAGCGACTTTAAGCTCACCGCCGAATCATCAAGGTTTATATTCTATTGAGGAATCCGTACAAAAAATGCATTTATCTTTAAATGCCGCATTTGGTTTTAGAGTTCCTGTAGCGATTAAATGCGCGGCCTCGGCCACTTCGGTATCCGTATATAATAATTTGCTTCGTGATCCATATAAAATTTGCGGCGGATTCTTTATTGATGGTATTCAAGGTGGAACTGGTGCTGCGAATGAAGTTTCTTTGGATCATACAGGACATCCGGTCGTATCTAAATTACGTGAATGTTATTTAGCAGCTGTAAAGCAAGGTTTGCAAGGTCAGATTCCACTTTGGGCGGGCGGCGGTATTGGCTTAACTGGAAATGCAGCAGCGGATGCATTTAAAATGATTTGTTTAGGAGCAAATGGTGTTTTTGTAGGAAAAATTTTAATACAATTACTTGGCTGTGTTGGGAATGAGAATGGGCGTTGTAATGCTTGTTCTACAGGAAAATGTCCAACGGGGATTTGCACGCAGGATCCTCGTTTAGTAAAGCGGTTGGATATTGATAGAGGTGCGCAAAATATTGTTGACTATGTATTGGCATTAGATAATGAAATGCGAAAATTGATGGCACCAATTGGAAATAGTTCGCTTCCGGTAGGACGTTCTGATGCTCTAGTGACGACAGATAAGGCAATTGCCGATAAACTTGGAATACAATATGTATGTTAGGAGGGAAGCTGTGTGTTTAAGATTAATACATTAGAAGGACATAATCGAATGTCAACGCAAGATCTGCTTATGACGATTAGTGAAGCGTTGGCCAATGGGGAAACAGAGTTTG
This sequence comes from Massilibacillus massiliensis, assembly GCF_900086705.1. Lineage (NCBI taxonomy): Bacteria > Bacillati > Bacillota > Negativicutes > Selenomonadales > Sporomusaceae > Anaerosinus > Anaerosinus massiliensis. The sequence goes on from NZ_LT575483.1 coordinate 2,100,609, forward strand.
ATATCATGGCTTCTGGACAACATGATATTGGTGGACCATTATGGCACCCAGAAGGAAAAAAATTAACCTTCCGTGTAACTAATGCTGGACAGCGCGTTGGTTCTATGTGTCTTGAAAATACAGAAATTATTGTTGATGGGTCAGCCTCTGCTGATGTGGGATGGCTGAATGCCGGTGGTAAAATTGTTGTAAAGGGAGATGCCGGCGATACAGCAGGGCATTGTGCCGCAGCCGGGAAAATTTACATTGGCGGCCGTGCGGGAACGCGTTCAGGCTCATTAATGAAACATGATCCGCTGTATGATGCGCCTGAAATGTGGATTCTAAAAAATGTCGGCAGTTTCTCCTTTGAATTTATGGGTGGCGGTAAGGCTGTGGTTTGTGGATATGACAGTGAGGCGTTTGAATCGGTATTGGGAGACCGGGCTTGTGTAGGAATGGTAGGCGGTGTGCTTTATTTTCGAGGCAAAGCAGCAGGATTTTCTACAACGGAGCTTAAAATCACTGCGCTTGAAGCGGAAGATATTGCTTATTTAGCGGGAAATATGGACGATTTTTTGCAGTCAATTGATAAACCGGAACTTTATGATGCGCTTACAAATTGGAGTGATTGGCATAAATTAAGACCGCTTACGTTTGAAGAACGGGTGCCAAATGCTGCAAGTAATATAAAAGATTTTCGTACGAAAGAATGGATCGAGGGCGGCATTTTCAGTGATGTTTGTATGGATGATTTTGTGGTAAACAGCACGGTTATGACTGGACTTTATCGTCAGCGTGTCCCAGCTTGGGAAAATGCAAAATATGCAGCGCCTTGTGAATTTAATTGTCCCGCATCTATTCCGACACAAAGGCGGTACAATTTATTGCGTGAAGGAAAATTTAAAGAAGCGTATGAGCTAGTCCTTGACTATACACCGTTTCCGGGCTCAGTGTGCGGCAGTGTTTGTCCAAATCTTTGTATGGAAGATTGTACGCGCGGAACAATTGATGAATCTGCGCAGATCGGAAAGTTAGGACTTTATTCTGTTGATACGACAGTGGAAATGCCGAGTTTTAAAACAGGTAAGAAAGTCGCTGTGCTTGGCGGGGGCGTCGCAGGACTTAACGCAGCGTGGCAGTTGGCAAGAAGGGGTCATGATGTAACGGTTTATGAAGAAGATGCAAAAATGGGTGGAAAGTTGGAGCAAGTAATTCCTCGTTCTCGTCTGCCACAAGAAATTTTGCAGAAAGAATTAAAGCGCATAGAGGATATCGGCGTTCAGTTTATCAATAACTATAAAGTTACTGCAGAGAAATTTGTGCAGATAAAGGCTTCTTATGATGCGGTGATTGTAGCTACCGGCGGTCATAATCCAACTGTATTTCCATGGCCGGGAAAAGAAAAAATTGTAAAGGGCTTGCATTTTTTAAAGGCGATCAACAAAGGGCAAAATCCTAAAGTCGGCAAACATGTTATTGTAATTGGCTGTGGTAATTCAGGGATGGATGCAGCATTGGGAGCGTATCAAATGGGTGCTGAAACAGTAACTTGTATTGATGTACAAAAACCTGCTGCTTTTGCTAAAGAGATTGCACATGTGAAAGCGTTAGGCGGAAAATTAGTTTGGCCTGTTATGACGAAAGAAGTAACTGACGACGGGCTTATCACCAGCGACGGGCAGCTTATCCCTGGAGATATGGTAATTATTACAGTTGGTGAAACACCCGAACTCGAGTATTTACCGGAGGGTATAGAAAAATTTCGTGCATGGCTGGTGGCGAAAGCGGATAAAAGCATCATGCAGGGGGTGTTTGCAGCAGGTGATGTAATAAAACCAGGGCGTCTTGTTGATGCAATTGGTGCCGGAACGAAGGCTGCCCATGCAGTGGATTTGTATGTGCGTAATCTGCCGTATGAATCGATGGCTGAGAAAACAATGATTCCGTCAAAGCAAATAAGTAAAGCTTATTTTTCGAAATGCCATAGTTGTGATCTGCCAGCGGCAAATAAGGATCATAATCGCTGTATTAGCTGCGGTACATGTCGTGATTGTCAAATGTGCCTAAAATCCTGCCCGGAGAAGGCAATTACAAGAGTTTATTCAGAAGAGGGTACATTTGAATATGAATCTAATAGTGAGAAATGTATCGGTTGTGGTATCTGTGCAGGTGTTTGTCCATGTGGAATATGGACGATGAGCGCGAATTCGGAGAAAATCAATATGTATAGAACGTACAATAAAAATTAATTTTATTCAGAAAAGCGATAAGAAAACATCGAATTTCGTCAAAGGCATGAGATGAAATTCGATGTTTTCTTTTTATTAATAAAGAGAAAATGGGGTAAAATAAATAGAGGAAAACATAAAATAAAAAAACAAATGTATCTAGGTGTAGAACACATAATAAATAAAAAGTTATTGACGATGTAAACAATGTAAACTATAATACATTTATGGCTTATGAATGAGGACGTAACTCGTATACTGGTTAATAACTGGAGGGATAAAAATGAATATGAAAAAAAAGGTGATGACTGTAGCGAGTATGGCTATAGGCATGACGATGATGGGAGCAGTATTTGCTGGTTGTGGCGGTAATGATGCAGCAAATAGTAATGAGATCAAAATTGGTGCAAATTTTGAGTTGACCGGCGGTGTTGCCAATTATGGTACGCAAGCGTTAAATGGTATCAAATTAGCAATTAAACAAGTCAACGATGCTGGTGGTATTAATGGCAAGAAAATAAATCTCATTGTTGCAGACAATAAGTCTGAAGCATCTGAAGCGGCAAATGCAACGACAAAGCTAATCTCTAATGATAAGGTTAAGGTTATTCTTGGGCCGGCAACAACTTCTAATATGTTAGCGACAACGCAAATTGCAACGGACAATAAGATACCGGTGATCGCTCCAACTGGAACCAATCCTAAAATTACGGTAGATAATGGTCAAGTGAAACCATTTATTTTCCGCAGTTGTTTCATTGATCCGTTACAAGGTGAAGTTATGGCAAACTTCGCGGCAAAGACTTTACAGGCTAAAACAGCAGCCATTTATGTAGATTCAAGTTCTGACTACTCTAAGAGTTTAGCAGAGGTATTTACTAAACAATTCGAGGCAAATGGCGGAAAAGTTCTAGTTCAAGAAGCATTTTTACAAAAAGATCAAGATTTTAAATCAACACTTACAAAAATCAAAGCTGCAAATCCAGAAATTATATTTATTCCTGCTTACTATGAAGAAGTTGGAAAGATTGTAAAGCAAGCACGTGAACTTGGTATTACAATTCCTCTGTTAGGCACAGATGGCTGGGATGATGCAAAGTTGACGGAGATCGCTGGAACAGCTCCACTCAATAATACATTCTTTAGCTCACACTATTCTGTACAAGATAGTGATGAGAATGTAAAAAAATTCATTGAAGCGTATAAAGCCGAATATAATCAGGAACCAAGTGTATTTGCAGCGTTAGGTTATGATGCTGGCATTATGCTGATTGATGCGATCAAACGGGCAGGCTCAGATGATCCAGAGAAAATCCGCCAAGCCTTAGAAGAAACAAAAGATTTGCAAGTGGGAACAGGGATTATTACAATTGATAAAAATCATGATCCAATTAAATCGGCCGTTGTACTTGAGATGAAAGACGGTCAAAAAATGTTCAAGCAAAAAATTAATCCGGAAAAATGATGGTTATTATACAAAATCTGTTTTGACCTTAAATACAGGAGTGAAGCGAGAATACGCTTTGCTCCTGTATTTGTTTTAGCCATTAAAAATATAAATTATATTTTTAATTTGCATGCAAGAACAATAGTTTACAAACAAGAAACAAAGCATATAAATTCATGGATGAATACTCGTTGAATAATCTAATGTACTTTCAGAAAGAACAAAATTGGATAATGTATTACATTTATAGTATTGACAATAAAAATGAGTAACTTTACAATTAAAGGCATTGGGAATGAATCAAAAGAGAGCATCTTTTTAATTTGTTTCGACTAAGGACTGTTGAAGAAGTGATGGAGATTTATTAAACATGACTTTGGATGGGCAAAATCGCTGAGGGAGGTTATTATGATTTTTAAAAAAGGAAAACAGATGGTATGCGCAGTAGCTGCAATGAGTTTTTTTGCACTTACAGCTGCGGGGTGTGGGGATGCAAATTCTGATACAATTAAAATCGGTGCTAATTTGGAAATGACAGGAACAAATGCTACATTTGGACAATCGGCAACAAATGGTGCGAAGCTTGCAATCAAAGAAGTGAATGAAAAAGGCGGTGTACTTGGTAAAAAAATCAGTTTGGTGGTAGCAGATAACAAATCCGAAGCTGCTGAAGCTGCAAATGCAATGCAGAAGTTAATTTCACAGGATAAAGTTGTCGGCGTTATTGCGCCAATCGCTTCTTCCAGTGTGATTGCAGGAGCACAGGTAAATACAGATGGCAAAGTTCTAGCGATTAGTCCAACCGCATCTAATCCAAAAGTGACGGTGGATCCCGATACAGGCAAAACGCGTGATTTTCTGTTTAGAGCAGCATTTATTGATCCATTTCAAGGCTCTGTAATGGCAAATTTTGCTGCAAAATCTTTGCAAGGAAAAACGGCAGCCTTATATATTGATAATTCCAGCGATTATGCGAAAGGTTTAGGGCAGTTTTTTAAGGAAACATTCATAAAGAATGGCGGAACAATTGTAGCCGAAGAAGCGTATTTGGCGAAGGATACCGATTTTAAATCAACGTTAACAAAAATTAAAGCTACAAATCCTGACATTGTATTTGTACCTGGGTATTATCAAGAAGTTGGGATGATTATCAAACAAGGACGTGAAATGGGTATTCAAGCTGCTATCTTAGGCGGTGACGGCTGGGATAGTGCGAAACTTCCTGAAATTGCTGGTGCAGAAGCGCTGAACAACACGTTCTTTGCGAATCATTATTCTCCTGATGATGATAGTCCAGCGATCAAAACTTTTGTAGAGGCATATCAAGCAGAATATAAACAAACACCGGATGCGTTTGCCGCACTTGCTTATGATGCGACAATGATGATCATTGAAGCAATAAAGCGTGCAGGTAGTGAGGATACGGTGAAGATTAAGGATGAGCTAGCTAAGACGAAAGATTTTGCAGCTGTTTCGGGCGTTATTACGTTAAATGAAACGCATGATGCGATTAAGAGTGCAGTTGTAATTGAAATGAAAAATGGGCAGAAGACTTTTAGGGAAAAAATAAATCCATAAACGATATACGAGCACACTATAGTTGTACTGATAATATAGTATAGATCTATAGTGTGTTTTTTTATAGTAGACAAAAAGGAGCGGCATTGGATACAAAATACGGTATATTTTAATATAAATATAGCGAAAATAGGGTTAACGCCCGGAATATGTTAAACGTATTATTGACAGTGTATACTTGTAACATTATAATAAGGATAGTAACAAATTTAATCGTGAACGTTTAAACTGTCAGTATGAGAATGGTTTTGCTCAAGGGTGAGTTTATCTACTAGGGTGGCGAATGCAGAGGTGAAAAAGACCTTTAGCCAATAGTGTGGCTAGGGGTCTTTTCTTGATTTTTGACAAGCGTCTGTGCCAAAGCACGGAAATCTCAGTTTAAGGGTTCCTCGTCAAATGTCGGTTATTATATGAATGGAGGAGACAATATGGAATTTATGGAACAGTTCGTTCAACAGTTAATTAACGGTGTTTCTTTAGGCAGTATTTATGCCTTGATTGCACTCGGTTATACCATGGTTTATGGCATTATCAAATTAATTAACTTTGCTCATGGCGACATTTATATGATCGGCGCGTATGCTGGATTTTTTGCAACAGCGACTCTTGGCTTATCATTTGTACCAGCACTTATTGTATCTATGATAGTTTCAGGTTTATTGGGAATGCTGATAGAGCGAATGGCGTATCGTCCGCTTCGGCATGCACCAAAAATTGCAGTTTTAATCACGGCAATCGGTATTTCACTCTTATTGGAGTATGGCGGAATGCTGGTTTTTACACCACAACCTAGAACTTTCCCGAATGTGTTTGAAGCTACAACGTATCATATCGGTCCGTTTGTAGTGAATAGTCAACAGATTCTTATTTTAGCTGTTTCAGTATTGTTGATGGTAATTTTAACGTATGTAGTTCAAAAGACGATTATTGGCAAAGCAATGCGCGCTGTTTCTTTTGATACAGAAGCAGCACAGTTAATGGGGATTGATGTAAACCGTATTATTTCTGCTACGTTTGGAATTGGTTCTGCACTTGCAGCCGCTGCGGGGGTACTTGTTGGTGTCTATTACAATTCAATTGATCCATTAATGGGGATTATGCCAGGTTTAAAAGCCTTTGTTGCGGCTGTACTGGGCGGTATCGGAATCATCCCAGGCGCAATGGCTGGTGGCGTTATTCTCGGGGTCATAGAGGCATTGGTGAGCGGGTTCATCTCTTCTACATTTCGTGATGCGGCGGCGTTTGCTATTTTAATCATTATTCTTTTATTTAAACCATCGGGTTTATTCGGCAAGAATACGCGTGAGAAGGTGTAGGTGATAGAAATGAGAGCAGTAACAAAAAAAGATATAAAAATACTGGGTGCCTGTGTTGTTGTTTATGCAATTATTGAGGCGCTTTTACAAATGAATATGATTGGTTCTTTTTGGGAGTTAAACTTAATATTAATTGCAATTAATATTATCATGGCAGCCAGCCTGAATTTAATCAATGGATATACAGGGCAATTTTCGCTTGGTCATGCAGGTTTTATGGCGGTTGGCGCATATATGAGTGCAATCATTACAGTCAAGTTCCAGCTACCGTTTATCTTGGCAATTATCGTTGGCGCAGCAGGGGCCGGTTTACTTGGTTTTCTCATTGGTTTGCCGACTTTGCGGTTAAGTGGAGATTACTTGGCAATTGCAACACTTGGGCTTGGAGAAATTATTCGTATTACGATTTTGAATATTCCTTATGTTGGTGGTGCTTCCGGATTCATGGGAATCCCACGGTACACAAATTTTGCTTGGGCGTTCTTTGTTTGTCTGTTTACATTGTTTTTTATTAAAAACTTGGTCAATTCCTCGCATGGGCGTGCCTGTATTTCGATTCGAGAAAATGAAATTGCAGCGGAGGCAATGGGAATTGATACGACGAAATATAAAGTGATTGCATTTACGATCGGGGCAGCATTTGCAGGTGTCGCAGGTGCTTTATTTGCGCATTACTTTTATATTGCCCATCCGGCATCGTTTACGTTTATGATGTCCTTTAATTATTTAACTATGGTTGTTATGGGAGGACTGGGATCTATTACGGGATCCGTAGCCGGAGCCGTTATCTTGACGTTTGTTTCCGCGGCATTGGCAAGCTGGCCGGAATGGCGCATGATTATTTACTCCATCGTATTGATTTTATTGATGTTGTATCGCCCACAAGGGTTATTTGGAAATGTGGAATTAACAAGTCTCAGCGTTTTTAAACGCTTCAAGGGAGGTAGCAAGTAATGAATTTACTTAAAGCCGAAAAAGTTTCAAAGGTATTTGGCGGGTTAAAAGCAGTTTCCAATTTCGAAATGCATATTGAGCAAGGCGAACTTATTGGTTTGATTGGCCCAAATGGTGCAGGAAAGACGACAGCATTCAACCTGTTGACTGGGGTTTATCAACCTACGACTGGTGTAATTGAATTTGCCGGTAAGAGCGTAGTAGGTCTTAAACCTTTCCAAATTACACAAGGCGGTATAGCGCGCACATTTCAAAATATTCGCTTGTTCTCTGAACTTAGTGTGCTGGACAATGTAAAGATAGCGTATCATTCGCATGTAAAATACAGCTTACTAGAATCTGTTTTTCGTGTTGGGCGATATTTCAAAGAAGAAGAAGAAATTGAACAAAAGGCAATTGAGTTTTTAGAAATATTTAAATTGGGACATAAAAAAGATGAAATTGCAAAGAATCTACCATATGGTGAACAACGTCGTTTGGAGATTGCCCGAGCATTAGCTGCAAAACCCAAGTTATTGTTGTTAGATGAACCAGCGGCAGGGATGAATCCGCAAGAAACCCAAGACTTGATGGAAATGATCAGTTGGATACGTAAAGAGTTTGGTTTGACAATTCTTTTAATCGAACATGATATGAGCTTGGTAATGGGGATCTGTGAGCGTATTTATGTATTAGAATACGGTAGTATTATTGCGCATGGTACTCCAAATGAGATTAAAAATAATCCGCAGGTTATAAAAGCTTATCTTGGGGAAGAGGTGGAATAATGCTTCATATTGAAAATATAAACGTATACTATGGCGCAATTCATGCAATTAAAGATATTAGTATCAATGTAACAGAAGGTCAAATTGTAACGTTAATTGGAGCGAATGGTGCTGGTAAAAGTACAACATTGCGTACGATTTCTGGACTGCTTAAACCCAAAACAGGAAAAATTGATTTTGAAGGTAAAAATATAGCGGGATTGGCGGCACAAGAAATTGTAAAACGAGGGATTTCACAGGTACCAGAGGGTCGTCGTGTATTTGCGAATATGACGGTATTAGAAAATCTTGAACTTGGAGCTTATATCAGAAAAGATAAAGACGGCATTCAGAAAGATATGGATGCTGTATTTGACCGGTTTCCTCGTTTACTTGAGCGTAAATTACAATTGGCAGGTACGCTTAGTGGTGGTGAGCAGCAAATGCTTGCTATGGGACGTGCGCTGATGAGTCGTCCACGATTATTATTGCTAGATGAACCCTCCATGGGATTGGCACCATTACTTGTGAAGGAAATTTTTTCGATTGTACAGGAGATCAATAGAACCGGCACAACGGTTTTATTAGTGGAACAAAATGCGAATATGGCCTTATCAATTGCCCATCAGGCCTATGTGCTTGAGACCGGAAGAATTACATTGTCCGGTGATGCAAAAAAACTGGCGGCGAGTGAGGAAGTGCGCAAAGCTTATTTGGGCGGCTGATTGAACTGTACAAATTTTTACAATGCGGTATATAATTATATATAGAATGATACAAGTTGAGAGGAGTGTTCTATTGTGTTCGTGGCGAATAGAATGACAAAAAATCCAATTGTAGTTGCCCCAAATGATAAGGTCGACGAAGCGGCTGATATTATGAAAAAACATGGGTTTCGTCGGTTACCTGTTGTTGAAGAAGGTCAGGTCGTTGGTTTTTTTAGTGACCGAGATTTGATGAAAGCTGCACCTTCACCTGCGACGACTTTATCAAAATATGAAGTAAACTCCTTATTGGCAAAAATGACAGTAAAAGAAATTATGACAAAAAAAGTGATTACAATTCATGCTGATGCAACGATTGAAGAAGCTGCCCTCATTATGTATCACCAAAAAATTGGCGGTATGCCAGTAATTAGCAGTACCAATACACTTGTAGGAATTATTACGGAAACAGATATCTTTAAGGCTTTTGTTGATATTATGGTTCTTACTGAGCCATCCACGCGTATTACGATCAGCGGAGAAGATACAATTGGTGTTATTCATGGTGTAACTCGTATCTTTGCTGAGATGGGAATTAATATCATCAGTTTAGTGAGTGCGAAAAAGGCAAATGAAGCTGGCAAGTACGATTTGATCGTGCGTGCGCCGATTGACGATGTAGATGTATTAAAACAAAAGTTAGCGGAAAATGGATATCAAGTAACGAGTATCATAAAGATCGGATAAAATGACTATCGTTATCAATTATAAATAAAATTTATATGTTTGCTTGAAAAGTATTTACAATCTTTGCTTGTGTATGATACTATATTTGCAAGGAACAGGCGCTTAGTTTATAGGCGGCCGGGCATCAAGCAGCAGTGTTATACCTGTGGGACCGTCAAAATGGTTCTGCGGGTATTTTTTTGTAATGATAATAAAAATTTATTATAAAGTGTGTACTTTTGGAGCCGGAAGTTCATTATATATAGGGAGGCTTGCTTTGCATTGCAAGAATTCGCTATGTTTGATCGTGAGAGTAAGTTTGCGGTAATTTGTGGAGGTGCATTCATGGGAGTAGAAGAAAAACATAACATTTTAAAGCAGAGAACGGCATGGCTTTCTATTATGTCCAACACGCTTTTGGTCATTATAAAATTAATTGTTGGATTGGTTACGGGAGCAGTCAGTTTAGTATCAGAGGCTGCACATTCCGGGGTTGATTTAATTGCATCAGTCATTGCTTTTTATGCTGTAAAAACATCGGTCATTCCACCCGATGAAAACCATGAATATGGACATGGGAAATTTGAAAATTTATCTAGTGCAGTAGAAGCGTTACTAATTGTGTTTGCTGCAATATGGATTGTATATGAGTCGGTGCGAAAATTAAGCCATTTGACTGAACCTGAGTATTTAGAATATGGGATTGTGATTATGTTAGTCTCAATTGTTGTAAATTATCTGGTATCTGGGCGATTGATGAAAGTTGCGAAGCAAACACATTCTCAGGCATTAGAGGCGGATGGTTTGCATCTTCGGGCTGATATATGGACGTCGATCGGTGTTTTAGTTGGTTTAATTGCAATTAAAATAACAGGGTGGTTATGGATTGATTCTGCGATTGCAATTGTTGTTGCTGGAATTATTTTTAAAACTGGCTATGATATGACAATCGCGAGTGCTAAAGAGTTGACGGATATGAGTTTGCCGCCAGAGGATGAAAAAATTATTGAGGATATTTTTAATGCCCATCAAGATGTAATTGGGTTCCACCAATTAAGAACGCGTCGGTCTGGCGCCTATCGGTTGTTAGATGTGCATATTATTTTAGATAAAAATATGCATTTGGATAAAGTACATGATATTTGTGATCAGTTAGAACATCAATTAAAGGAAGCACTTGGTATGTGTGATGTTGTTATTCATGCGGAACCTTCTGATCATCATGCCGAACTCGTCTAAGTCACCGGTTGTACGAGGCGAAAATAGATCATAATTGTGGAAAAAAACGTATGAAAAACTCCAAATGAGGATGTTGATATTTTAGTGCAACATGCTCATTTGGAGTTTTCCTGTAAGTCATCAGAAAATTTCCCGGGAATAATCTTAATATGTATATAGGTTGGGTTTCCGGTCTTTAAACACATGCATGGTACTGCGAATTTGCCTTAGTGCACCTAAATTTATCGTTGCGGTGACGATGGACGGTGCTGCATCTGCTTCAGCAAGGATATTCCCCCATGGATCAATGATCATAGAATGTCCAGCCAGATGAAAATTTTTAAATGAGCCGGACCCATTGATAGCAGCAATAAAGATCTGATTTTCAATAGCGCGGGCCTGATTTAAAATTTGCCAATGCGTAAGACGATCTACTGGCCAAGCGGCTGGTACAAATAAGACATCAATCCCTTCTAAAGCAACCATACGGACGAGTTCACAAAAACGTATATCATAACAAATAATAACTGCGCATTTTATTTGATCGAGCGTAAAGATATGAATTTTGTCCCCGGCAGTGAAGCGTTTATCTTCTTTAGAAGGAGAAAAAAGATGGATTTTATGATAGGTAGAAACTTCTTCACCGTGTCGATTAAAAGTATAATTCGTATTATACAGAGTCTCCTCAACGCGGTTGGCAATAGAGCCGCCAACGATGTTTACCTGATGCTTTTTTGCCAATGCACTTAAAAAATTACGCGTTTGTTGACCATTGGGATCGGCAAACTCTATGATTGGATTTGGGAAAAAGCCGACGTTCCACATCTCAGACAACGCGAGTATGTCTGGTTTTGCTTGCATGGCTTTCTCAACGGCCTTTTGCACGGACGCTTTGTTCTTTTCAAAATCACCTAAAGTAATATTTATTTGGAGTAATGAAAGTTTCATCGTACTTTGACCTCACAATATAATTTGACTTCATGTTTGCTTTATTTCGTTAAGTTCCATCTAAATCCTTTCTCTTGCATCGTTGAATTTATTGAAGAGGTAATGTTACTGATGTAACTTAAATTTGCTTGATTATTAAAATAGTATAAAGACAACAATCTGTTTTATACTATTCGGAGTCTGTTTTATCGGTTGGATTGTTTGTTTTTGGCGGATTACATGGATAACTGCAATCAAAGTTGAATGAATCGGGGGTGGAGAAACAGCTGTTTTCCTCACAATAACATTTTAAAATACGACGTAGAACTTCAATTTCAATAATGATTTCAATTGTACTGTCATCGACTGGATTTTGTGCTAGTGCAATGAGATCAATCGGTGCACAAGTGGTGCTTAAAAATTCGGACATAAATTTGATTTTACAGCAAAGCAATTCTAAAAGGATATCAATTAAAGAGCCACAGCGATCAAAGCGGATGATAGATCGTTCATATACTTCAATAGGTACGCCAGGAATACGGCTGATTTCTTCGGCTGAACCAACAAGTAAGCGAAAAGTACTGGCGAGGGAGGCTAGATTTGGAACTAAAGCATTCACGTCAGCAATAATGGTGGTTAAGATTGGTGTAGCCATAAAATCACCTCTCTCTATTTACTACACCATAGTATGCAATAGAGCATGGTTTAGTGAGGCAGGATTGCGTAAAAGAATAGAGAATTATAATTATATTAAAACGTATATAAAAAGGCTATAAATAAGGTAGGTGTGTATTTTGGAAAGGATTCGTTACGATATTGGCGATATTGTGAAAATGAAAAAATCGCATCCTTGCGGAAGTAATTTGTGGGAAATTACACGTACTGGTATTGATTTTGGTATGAAGTGCAAGGGCTGTGGGCATTTTGTTATGATACCAAGAGTTAAATTTGAAAAAGCCGTAAGGGAAATTGTCGAAAAGAAAAATCAGCAAGGTTAAGGCAAAACATAGGAAACCTGAAGTACGAACAATTGGTGAAAATAGTATTGACAGATTCTGTTGTCTTCGAATATAATAGCCCCATAAAACAAAATATTTGCGATACAGAACTGGCGGATCAAGTGGTTTACCACGAGGGACTGTATTGTATAAAAGTCGACCGCCTGGGCATTGGTTTTCTATGCTCAGGCGGTTTTTGTCATTTTTTATAGGACTAAAATCTTCTGAAGCAAAACGGTAAAAGGAGGTAAATTAGTACTAGGTATTAAAAGTTGATCATATTACCTTGACATATACTTGCTGGCTCGAATATAATAAGCACATTAAGAATATAAAGTAATACAAACCTTATTTAAGTAACGTAGTTCTGCCAGAGATAAAGAAGAGGCAATTTCTATATTAAGATTGTATTTTAAAATGAAAGCGAGGAAAATGAAATGAATGTTTGGCAAGGTTTTAACAAAGGAAAATGGCAAGAGCATATAGATGTGAGAGATTTTATACAGGTGAACTATAAACCGTATGAAGGTGAAGATACTTTTTTAGCGGCTGCAACGGATAAGACTAAAAGGGTTTGGGATAGATGTAAAAAACTATTGGAAGAAGAAAATAAAAAGGGTGTATTGGATGTTGATACAGAAATTGTTTCAACGATTACATCTCATAAAGCTGGTTATATTGATCAGGAAAATGAAGTTATTTTTGGTCTGCAAACAGATGCGCCATTAAAACGTGGTGTTATTGTCAATGGTGGTGTCCGTATGGCTGAGCAGGCTTGTGAGGAATATGGATATAAATTAAATCCAGCGATTAAGGATGTCTACACAGATCTAGTGACTACACATAATAGTGCGGTATTTAGCGTCTATACACCGGAAATGCGCAAAGCGCGTAAGTTGGGGATTATTACAGGGCTGCCTGATGCTTATGGTCGGGGGCGTATCATTGGCGATTATCGTCGAATTGCTCTTTACGGGGTGAAGCATTTAATTACGGAAAAAGAAAAAGATTTGAATGAAATGTTTAGTAATGTAATGACAGAAGAAGTCCTGCAGCATCGTGATGAAATTGCAAAACAGATTGCAGCTTTGAAAAGCATGATTGCTATGGCTGAGGAATATGGTTTTGATATTCGTGTTCCGGCTAAAGATGCAAAAGAAGCCGTACAATGGGTGTATTTTGGGTATTTAGCAGCGATTAAAGATCAAAACGGTGCAGCAATGTCAATCGGGCGTGTTTCGACTTTCTTGGATATTTACATTTCCCGTGATCTTGAAAATGGAATACTTACGGAAAGCGGAGCACAGGAATTGATGGATCAATTTGTAATTAAGCTTCGCCTTGCACGTATGCTGAGAACACCGGAATATAATGAATTGTTTGCTGGAGATCCGCTTTGGGTGACGGAAGCAATTGGCGGAATTGGTGAGGATGGACGTTCGTTGGTGACGAAAAATTCTTATCGGATTTTACATTCTTTATATAATTTAGGACCTGCACCAGAACCAAATTTAACGGTGCTTTGGTCAGATAAATTACCGCATACATTTAAAAATTTCTGTGCGCAGGTATCGATTGCTACAAGCGCAATCCAATATGAAAATGATGAAGTAATGCGCCCGGTATATGGTGATGATTATGGAATTGCCTGCTGTGTATCGGCAATGCAGTTGGGGAAACAAATGCAGTTCTTTGGGGCACGTGCAAACCTTGCAAAATCTTTATTGCTTTCGATTAATGGTGGATTGGATGAAAATACGGCGCAGCAATTGGCACCTGCAATGCCGATTGTCGATGGTGAATATTTAGAGTATGAAGTTGTACGTAAAAATTATTCTAAAGTTTTGGCTTGGTTAGCTGGTCTTTATGTCAATACGATGAATCTTATCCATTTTATGCATGATAAGCATGCATATGAAGCCGGACAAATGGCATTGCATGATAGTGAAGTAAAGCGTTTGATGGCGTTTGGGGTTGCCGGTCTCTCTGTGGCAGTGGATTCATTGAGTGCGATCCGTTATGCGAAGGTAAAGGCAATTCGTGATGAAAATGGTATTGCAAAAGATTTCGAAATTACGGGTGAATTCCCTATGTATGGAAACAATGATCCACGGGTAGATTGCCTGGTAGAAGAAATTACGCATGAATTTATCAGTGAGCTTAGAAAGCATCCAACGTATCGTGAGGCAGAACACACTTTGTCAGTGCTTACGATTACTTCTAATGTAATGTATGGCAAGAAAACGGGTGCGACACCGGATGGGCGTAAAGCTGGTGAAGCTTTTGCACCTGGTGCAAATCCAATGCATGGGCGTGATAAACAAGGCGCATTGGCTGCGATGAAGTCTGTAACAAATATCTCGTATGAGGATTGTCGCGATGGAATTTCGTATACATTTTCCATTGTGCCGGCAGCTCTTGGCAAAACGTCTGAGGATCGAAGCCGCAATTTGGTCGCATTATTAGATGGATATTCTGCTTGCAAAGGGCACCATATTAATATTAATGTGTTTGACCGTGCGCTATTAGAAACTGCAATGAAGGAACCGGAAAACTATCCGCAGCTTACAATTCGTGTATCCGGCTATGCCGTCAACTTTGTAAAACTTAGTAAGGCCCATCAATTAGAAGTGATTCGTCGTACATTTTATGAAGCAGTCTGAGATAAGTGCTTACTATCATTCAAAAGAAACTTTTGGAACAGTAGACGGCAAGGGGATCCGGTATGTTTTATTTTTGGCTGGGTGCAGTTTAGGCTGTGCTTTTTGCCATAATCCGGATAGCTGGGCGCGCGGCAATAAAACGATTACGATTGAAGAAGTGATGACAGATTTTTCGCAGTATCGTCATTTTTATGAATCTTCAGGTGGCGGTATTACAGTAAGTGGCGGGGAGCCGTTTTTACAAGCGGATTTTGTTGCCGCCTTATTTGCGGCTTGTCATGAAAGCAACATTCATACCACAATAGATACTGCTGGTTTCTATCAACAGTCTCTTATCGACAAAGTTTTGGAAAATACCGATCAAGTGTTATTCTCTTTAAAAGCGGTTGACGTAAAAACGCATCGATATTTAACCACAGCAGATAATCAAAAAATACTTGAAAATCTAGCTTATATTGCGAAGCGTAAGCCGATTTCACTCCGTTATGTTGTTGTTCCGGGCATCAATGATAAACCAGAGGAAATAGAGGCATTGACTGCGCTGATTCATAAAATCGGCGGCGAAGTAAAGGTAGAATTGCTAGGATATCATACGATGGGGATGTATAAATGGAAAGCACTTGATATGGAATATAAACTTATCGATGTGAAGCCTGCGACAAAAACAGATGTGCAAAAAGTTTGCGCGCAGTTAGAAGCAGCAGGAATTGAGATGCAATATAAATAAAACATTAATTTTCAAGTGATTCATATTGATTGGAAGGTACTGAAATATGTGCTGTAAAAATCGGATGCGCCGCATAGCGTGTCCGATTTTTTTAGTGGACGGCTTGATATCAGTTGTAAAATAATGCGGGCTATTGCATTTAAATCTTAGATAATCTACAATGATAAAGACTTGGTTTTTCTTAAAAGAGCAATGAAAAGGACACTTGATGTCTGATTAAATAAAATAATAAGGTGGAATTGTAATTTATGAGTAATTTAGAAGTAGGGATTGTTGGATTGCCGAATGTGGGAAAGAGTACCTTGTTTAATGCTATTACAAAAGCCGGTGCGGAAGCTGCAAATTATCCATTTTGCACAATTGAGCCGAATGTTGGTGTTGTCGATGTACCAGATCCTCGTTTAGCCGTATTGCGGGATATGAATCAAGCGAAAAAAGTAGTGCCTGCATCGATCCGTTTTGTCGATATTGCCGGACTGGTAAAAGGTGCTGCACAAGGAGAAGGTCTAGGAAATAAATTTTTGTCGCACATTCGTCAAGTTGATGCTGTTGCACAGGTTATTCGCTGTTTTACCGATGAAAATATTACGCATGTGGAGGGCAATATCGATCCTTTACGCGATATTGAAATCATCAATACAGAATTGTGCTTAGCTGATTTAGAGTCTGTTGAAAAACGTATGGAACGGACACAAAAAATGGTGAAAAGCGGCGATAAAAAGGCGAAAGTAGAATTGGATTTATTGACGAAGATAAAGGATACGCTGGGAGAAGCGCTTCCAGCTCGCCGTGTAGAGATGAACGAGGATGAACAATTGCTGATTCGTGATCTGAATCTGCTTACACTAAAGCCGATTCTTTTCGTTGCAAATGTTGCGGAAGATGAAGTAGCAACTGCGGAAACAGAAAATGATTATGTGCAGAAAGTTAAAGAATATGCAAAACAAGAAGGTGCTGAAGTTATTGTTGTTTCTGCAAAAGTAGAATCTGAAATTGCAGAGCTCAGTGATGAGGATGCAAAAGAATTTTTAGCGGAGTTAGGATTAGAGCAATCAGGCTTGGATAAATTGATTAAGGCGTCTTTTACATTGCTAGGGTTAATAACGTTTTTGACAGCTGGTGTTCAGGAAGTTCGCGCATGGACGATTACAGAAGGAACAAAGGCTCCAGCGGCAGGTGGGAAGATTCATAGCGATATTGAACGTGGCTTTATCCGCGCTGAAATCGTATCTTATGATGAGTTAATCGCTGCTGGCAGTCAAAATGCAGCCAAAGAAAAAGGACAGGTTCGACTTGAAGGGAAAGAATATATCATGAAAGATGGCGATGTTACGTACTTCCGCTTTAATGTATAAAGAGAAAGCTATTTAATAGAAAAACCCCTATAGTATGGATAAAAAATCCACACTATAGGGGTTTTTTTATAGATAAAATAAACAAAATATAACTGTTTGTTTGGTTATTATTAGTCATATTTAGTCGAAATGAGTCGGATTTTAATTGACAATGATAATCATTTTCATTAAAATGATGGGGAGAGAATGTATACATCTATAGATTATAGTTTCATTTTAGAAAGATTATGTAAGCATTTTGCTATATAGAGTGCGTGCATGAAGCTGAGAGTGGTAAAAGATGTATAACATAACTTTGGAAATAAAGGAGTGATAGATAGCGTATGTTAAAAGATAGCAGGATGCGACAAAAATTTGGCTAACAATCAACACGCTCCTCAATTTACATAGAGAGAATTAAAAGTACGATGTGTTGCACAAGGAGATGTGAAGTGGTTGGTTGCCTTCCATATGACGAGTAAAACAGTTAAGGAGCATGATGCAATGCTCAGGATAGAACATGTTTCAAAATTTTATCAGGGAAAGCCTGTTTTAAATGATGTGTCCTTAAGAGTGGAAGCTGGAGAGGTATTTGGCTTATTAGGTCCGAATGGCGCTGGTAAAACGACGTTAATGAAAATGATTGCCGGGCTGAGCCGTCCTCACAGTGGAAGTTTATATATTTTAGGTTTAGATGGCGTTAAAGAAAGGGCTGCGATTAAGCAGAAGATTGGCTGGGTACCGCAAGAAAATAATCTAGAACGAGAATTGACTGTGCAGGAAGCCTTGACACTATATGCCTGGCTTTTTGGTGTTTCCGATGTAAAGTGTAGAGTAAAGCAAATCATGGCAGAATTTAATCTGGAAGATATGTGTGATAAAAAGACGGATACGCTGTCTGGTGGGATGGCAAGGCGGGTGCTGATCGCCAGAGCCGTATTACCTGAACCTCAAATATTGCTTTTAGATGAACCGACAGTAGGCCTTGATCCAGATGTTCGTCAAGATATTTGGGAGATGATCCGTGATTTAGCGAGTAAAGGCAAAACGATATTTATGACAACGCATTATATGGATGAGGCAGAACAGCTTTGTAATCGGTTGGCGCTTTTAAAATCAGGTAAGCTTTTACTAACGGGAACACCGGAAAAAATTAAAGATATGGCAGAAGGAAAAAATGATCCGACGTTTACCTTGGAAAAAGCCTTTTTGCGATTGATTCGAAAAGGGGTGCAGTAATGGGTTGTCTTGTTGTGTACTGCCGAGAAATGATTTTGATGAAGAAAAAAATGGGGAAGCTCGGTCGTGTTTTTTCGTCATTGATGTTTCCTGTAATTTATTTGTTTGCTTTTAGCTGGGGGTTAGGTGCTCGGCTGGAAGTAAGCGGGGGATATATTCCGTTTTTGGCAAAAGGAATTCTCGGGATAACGGTTATGTTGAATTCGTTTCAGCAAACTTCTCTTTCAGCCAGTGTAGGGCGTATTTATTTTAAAACATTTCAGACCTTACTTGTAAGTCCGATTTCTCTTACCCAGGTAGCATTTGGGCTGGCGTTAGCAGGTACAACGCGGGGATTATTGTTTGGTGGTCTGGTTTATGGAACAGCTTGGATGTTCTTTGATGCTCCAGGATTGAGTTCTGTGGCAGTTTGTGGGGTGATTTTATCCGCATTTTTTTTTGCCGCATTTGGGTTGGTCGTTGGTTTATGGATTGTTGACCCCGATGATCTCTCGCTAATTAATAATTTTTTTATGACGCCGATGATTTTCTTTGGCGGTTCGTTTTTCCCAGAAGGGCATTTTCCTGCTTTGGTACGGGAAATTGTTGCGATGCTGCCGCTTAGTCTTGTAAATAGTTTATTGCGTCTGCCGATGTGGGGAGAAACTGCTGCGATGAAAGCGGGTATTTTATTGTTCTTTACTTGCTTGATGCTGTGGTTAAGTGTGAGAAAATTGGCTGCTTACAATGAGTGATCAGTAATTTAACAATAGATTGAAAAGGGAGAGTGTGCAATGAAGACACTTATTGTTTATTCAAGTTTAACGGGAAATACGAAAAAAGTTGCAGAAGCAATAAAAGAAGTTTTTGGTGATGAAGCGGATCTTTTTCCGGTGGAAGAAAAGCCGGACGCAAAGGCGTATGATTTGATTGCTGTCGGATTTTGGGTGGATCGGGGAACAGCCGATAAAAAAGCGCAAGCGTATATTACGGAATTACGGGAAAAGAAAGTGGCACTTTTTGCGACGTTAGGCGCATATCCGGATTCAGAACATGCACGAAAAAGTATGCAAAACGCAGGCGCATTGTTAGATGCAAGTAATCAACTGATGGGCGACTTTATTTGCCAAGGAAAAGTGAATGGAAATCTAGTGGAGAAGTTTAAAGATCTGCCACAGGGGCATCCGCATGCGATGACTCCAGAACGCATTGCTCGGCATCGTGAAGCAGCTAAACATCCAGATGAAGCGGATTTGACAAAAGCGAAAGCAATTTTCTCAGTGATTCGTGAAAAAGTCTATGAGGATGTTTTATGACAAAGTTAAATGCTGCAGAGAACATTCGACCAACCGGCGGATTAGAAGAAATTTTTGCATCGATGGGGCCAGAGCTCTATTCGTTGGTCGTTGGTTGTGAAACCGAGCAGCCCTTGCAGGAGTCATTTTCTGGTAAACGAGTGTTGCACAGCGATTTTAAGGGACAGCCTTTGCAGGAGACCAAATGGGCAGATATGTGGCAAGCGGCTTTAAAAGAAACGGGAAGAGGAGAGAAGCGTTCAGCGTATATCCATATTCCTTTTTGTCGGCATAAATGCTTGTACTGCGGTTTTTTTCAAAATTTTTGTCAGGAAGAGCTTGAAACTGCCTATATTGATCGTTTGATTGTTGAGTTACAGATGTATGCAGGCAGCCCTTGTTTTACAGCGCCTATTCATGCTGTATTTATTGGTGGGGGGACGCCAAGCTGTTTATCGCCATTTAATATTGGGCGATTACTGAGAGCGATTCATACCTATTTACCGTTAGCGAATGATTATGAGTTGACACTTGAGGGGAGAATTCGTGATCTGGTTTCAGAAAAAATGGATTGCTGGTTTGAAAATGGTGTGAATCGGATATCTCTTGGGGTGCAGTCCTTTCAGACAAAAGTACGGAGAGCGGTTGGTCGGCTTGATGATCGAGAGACGGTTTTAGAACGTTTGACTGCTTTATCTGCGTATAGTCAAGCAAGCGTTATTATTGATTTGCTTTATGGATTGCCATATCAGACAAAAGATGTTTGGCTTGAGGATGTCATGACATTGAAAGCTGCTGCAGTAGATGGCTGGGATTTATATCAATTGAATGTTTACGAAAATAGTATGCTAAAAAAAGCAATAGAAACAGGGCGATTGCCCGCTGGAGCTGTACTTCGGGAACAGGCAGAGATGTTTGCAATGGCGCATCAGATCTTGCAGCAATGGCCTGTGAATCAAATCAGTGTTTGTCATTGGGCAAAAAGTAATCGAGAGCGCAATCTATATAATTCAGCAGCACGGCAGGGGCATACCAGATTCCCTTTTGGTGCAGGCGCCGGAGGGCGAATAAGTGGTATAGCACTAATGCAGGATCGAGATGTAAAGCGTTATATTAAGCGTATTGATGCCGGAGAAAAGCCGATTGTAACAATGCTGAAGGCACATGCATCAGCGGATTTATATGATGAAGTTAAATATCAGCTGAAGCTTGGTTATTTAGACATTGGACAACTTGCCAGTACCTTTGATGCTCGAATTTTTGAACTTAATGTGTTGCTTAACCTATGGGAAAAGCAGGGGCTTTTGGTTCGAAGCGCGGATCTAATTCGATTAACCATTGCAGGGCAGTTCTGGTATGTAAATATGACGCAGTCAATATTAGAATGTTTAAACGCCGTATTGCATAATGGCTGGTCTTGGAGTGAGCAGAAGAAACTGTAGGGTGTGAAAGTATTTAAGACACATTTCGATAAGAGATATAAAAGTTTTTATAGAAATAGCCCATGTAAATTTTAATAGACCTAAATAATTTATTACACGGTGAGAGGAGATTATGAGTTGAAAAGACGGAAGTATCAAAGAACAGGAAAGATTGTATTAATGAGCTGCGGAATTATGATGACATTGAGTATGCCAGCACAGGCCGAGGAGATTTTTCAATTCGATGAAATGGTGGTGACAGCGACTCGGACAGAGCAGACGATTAGGGAAACTCCAGCAGCCGCTGAAGTCATTACACGCAAAGATATTGAAAACATGGGCGCTGATAGGTTAACGGCGGCATTGAAACTTGCTTTGAATCTAAATCTTTCCGAGGCTAGTATGACTGGCAATCAAGTTAGCTTGCGAGGAATGAACACAGATCAAACATTGATTTTAATTGATGGGCGTAGGATGGCCGGAGAAGATGCCGGCTCTACTACGAATGTATACGAGCTTGATCGCATTAACATTAATAATGTAGAACGAATTGAAATTATTCGAGGCCCGGTCAGTTCGCTTTATGGATCTGAAGCTTTGGGCGGTGTAATTAATATCATTACGAGGAAGTCCGAAAAGCCGCAGACCACGATTGGGATGTCTACAGGCAACTATCAACAAAATGCATCGTATCATGTTGACTTGGGCAAACAGGGAAAATGGGCATGGACGATGGATGCTTCATTTACTGATACAAAAGAAAGACGGCGCCTGAACGAAGCCGAAAAGCAAGATGAATCAAATCTATATGGACCACGCCAGTTTTATAATTTTAGTGGTACTTATGACATTGCTGAAGGAAAGAATTTGGATGTTTACTATGAACGTCTAGGTGAGCATTTACAAAAAGCAGATTATATTGGTAAAAGTCGAGAATATTATACGAATACAAGAGATTCTTATGGAGCTACTTATCGTGGGCAGAGTACTTTAGGAAATTATGAATTACGTACCTATTATAACGAATTAGAAAAAAATAATGATACTTTGCTAACAACGGGTAGTTATAAAGATTTTGATAGAGCAAATTATAAAACTTGGGCAATTGATGGAAAAAATACGATGAAAGTAATGGACAATCATGTATTGACGTTTGGTGGTGAATATCGAACAACGAAGTATCGTGGAACTCGTTTAGAGGATAATGGAAAAAATGTTTCGACTGTCATTGAGCATGGAATTAGCAAATCAATCTCGGAGAAAGAGATCACATATAAAGCAGCATATATTCAGGATGAATGGAAACCGGATGATAAATTGCTGATCATTCCTTCCCTTCGTTATGATACGAGTAATAAATTTGAAGATAGCCTTAGTCCAAAACTTGGAATAACGTATCGATTCACAGATGAATTTCGATTGAAAACAAATTATGGAAAAGGCTTTAAAGCACCTAGCATAAGTGAATTGTATATGAAAATGACGCGTCATCCTCGAGCAAATAAAACAGTTATCGTTATAGGAAATCCTGATTTAAAACCAGAAAAATCAACAAGTTTTGATATCAGTTTAGAAGGCGAGAAAGGAGCAAGTTTTGGTAAGTTAACATATTTTGATAATGATGTTAATGATTTAATTGATACGAAAAGTTCAACTACTGGCACTGTTTCCACAGCAAAGTATTTTAATATTGAAAAAGCGAGAATTAAAGGGGTTGAACTAGAAGCAGGACGGCATCTTTCGGACAAATTTACAGTAAAGACCTCATATACTTATTTAGATGCAAAAAATTCAATAACTGGTGAAGTTTTAGAGGATCGGGGCAAACATAATTATTCTATCCAGGTACATTATGATGATGTTCAAAGTAGCGGTATCAGCAGTATGCTTTGGTATAATTGGGTGCGTGATTACCACTATGAAGAAAAAGATTATAATTATGGTACGTTGAATTTTACATTGAATAAAAAATGGGATGAGCATTATAGTACCTATGTTGGGGTTGATAATATATTGGGCAAGGAAATTAATGATCTTACCTTGGAAGGACGTTTCTGGCGTGTTGGAATGAATTATACATTTTAAATAAAAATAGCGTAATTTTATAGTTTATTATGCATAAACGTCATGAAACGCGATAAGTTCGGTAAAAGTATTATAAAGTGTATCCAGAAAAGATCAGGAGAAAAATGCTAGGGGAGCCGCATAAAGAATGCGGCTCCCCTAGTTTGATATGTGATTTAAATAAAAATAAGTTATTCTTCTTCGGACCAGAAGGCCTTTAACCGAAGGCTTCCTTCCGGCAGCTGAAATAAATTTTCAAATAATCTTTCTGCGATATGTACTTTGCTCTTTATAATTTGTATATCTGTTTCATGCCCGTAAGTCGTGGGTGAACTGGATTCTAATAAGGCGGCCATGATTCCATTGAAAAAAGCTAGGCTTTCTTCCATTCTTGTCACCTTGGAAACGCCTTCCTGATTGCATTGTTCAAGAATAGAAATTAAGATTGGGCTAGTCGCGGTGAGTGTCAACCTCCAGAGCTTATTGATCAGGATACCTTGCTTTTCTTTGTACAATACATCGCTGATTTGTCCGACGATATCTTTATGACATAGGTAGTAAAAGAGATTTATAAATAAAGTCAGTTTATCTAAGGCAGTTGCATTTATCAGTTCTGTAGACTGCATTTTTTCAATCGTTTTATTAATGTGACGTATTGTGATTGCTTCGAGAATAGATTCTTTTGAATTATAGTAATAGTAAAAGGTTCCTTGTGCTACATTCACTTTACGTACGATATCTTGTACGGTTGTTTGTAGATAACCAATGGAAAGAAATAATCCTTGTGCCGCATCCATAAGCTCTGCTTGCCGAATTAAAGGATCTTTTGAAATTCTAGAAATGATGAACACCTCATTTATGAAATTGACTGATATCAGTACATATTCTAGAGAAAAAAGAATTTATTGTCAAGAAAGAATAAATTGTAGAGATCCTTAGAGATTCCATGAGAGAGCAACGCTTTCTCATGGAATCGTATTCGTCTAAATAGAGGATATGGATGCCTTTAGATTAAAGTTTTTGCTCTAAGCCGACATAGAAGCTCCGTCCAGGCATTGGATAGGCTCCAATATTTTTGAATTTGCCTCCACTTCTTATTTCATAGCTTTCGTTGGTTAAGTTATACCCTTTCATAAATAAACGACTATCCGGTGTCATTTGATAATTTAAATTTAGATCTAATGTTGTATATGCTGAGGAGGAGAAGGTTTGTGTGTTGCGTCCGCTGATATGACGCAGTGTGATGTCAGAACTAAATTTATCTTGTGTATATTGTAGGCCAAGATGATAGAAATTTGGTTGGTTATTATTTTTATCATTGCTATAGTCGGTGGAATCGGCAGTTTTATTTTTAATGCTTACATAGGAATAACCTCCCGAAACATTCCATTTAGGTGAAAGCTGGTGCGATAAAGTAAGACCGGCACCTTTGCGTTTTTGCTGATCGATATTGAGTGATTTTGTGCGTGGACCTTGCGTATCATAAGCAATGGCATTTTCAAGACGACTGCTAAAAATGCTTGTCTGTAGTTTTGTTCCATTTCCTAAGGTCGTATTTAATCCTAAAGTAACGGTATCTCCCGATTCTGGCTTTAGGTTAGGATTACCAATCATAAATTCGGTGTCGCTGTATAAATCTTCAATTAACGGTGCTTTGATAAATTGCCCCCAAGAGAGATAAACATTTGATTTTTGATCCAATTGATGGTTGACTGTCACACGTGAAGTTTGGTGTCCGCCGATAAAACTATGATTGTCATAGCGAGTGCCTAGTGTCATATTCCAGTCATCTGATAATTTCCATAAATCCTCAATAAAAATTGCTTTAGAATTGTAGGTTTTTTGGATTCCTTGCGAAGGGTAATCGAATTTATCTTTGCGATAATCTGTTCCTGTCGTTAGGGTATGACGTTCGTTGAGTTTAAAGCTGTTCTGCCAGTTAAAACCTTGCTCTTTTCGGTCGATGGAATAGTTAGACGTTTCATCACGATAGGTATCGTTTGAGGCATGATTTTGATAAATTTGCACAAGATTATTTTTACCGTAATTGTAAGTCAATGCAATATTATCATTATTGGACTTGGTGTGACCATTTGGGTAATAAGACGTATAGCCAGGTGCTGCAAAAGTAAAGTCTCCGTCACGGTCATTATGATCAAAATAAAAAGAAATTGAACGATCGTTATCTAAGTCTTGATCAAGTCGCATAGTTAAAGAATTTTCGTCATAACTGGTCTGGGTAAAGGTTCTGTTGCTGTTCGTTTTGGCATCTTTATAACGATAATTGCCACGTTTCTCTTTTCCAGCAGTAACAAAATAACTGAAGCCATTATCCGTTTTATCTCCTGTTGTGATGCTATAACGTTGTGTGCCCCAACTGCCGAATTCGGTCTTTACAGAGGTAGAAGCTTTGGTAGCTTTGCGTGTGATGATATTGATTACACCCCCGGCTGCATCACTGCCGTAGAGAGAAGAGGAAGGTCCGCGTACGACTTCAATACGCTCAATATTTTCAACGTTTAAATTGTTTAAATTTACGCCTTTACTGCCGCTTTTCACAATCTGATCCCAGTTCATTCTGCGCCCATTGACTAAAACTAAAACGCGCGAATCGCCTGATTGGTTGAGAACCGGAGCTGTCTTCTTCGATATTTATATTATTTTTTCGTAAAATATCTGGCACTGTGCTAAAGTTACCCTGTTCGATTTGCTCTTGCGTGATGACGGTTACATTGGCCGCTGTTTCTGTAATTTTTACAGGGATTCGGTTGGCAGTAATGACGTATTCCTCCATTTCAAAGGCCGGATCAGGTTCGTCACTGGAGGTTTCCGCGAAAACGAGGGAAGGAACGCCAAATAATAAATGTGTAATAATTAGAGAAGATAATAATTGCTTTTTCTTTTGTGTCATGAGGAGACTCCTTTCTTTATTGCAGCGTAGTTAAATTGAAATTTAGAAGTTTTTACGATTGAAAAGTTGCGCTGCCAACTTAATAAGACTGATGTTAGTCATTCTAACAATATGAAATGATTATCATTATCACATGGATAAGATTATAAAGTCTAGATAATTTTTGGTCAAGGCTTTATAATTTTATTTTTAGAAATTTCTAAAATGAAATAGGAGGTATTTATATTAATGGAGGTAGAATATAAAAGTGCAGTAGGCTTTTACATGGACTGGTCGCGTTGATTGGTGTATGATTACTGCAAGTATTTGCAAAAACTATAAGGGAATAGCATGTGTGCTGTTCTCGATGAAAGAAAATTAGCAGAAATGGGATGT
Source organism: Massilibacillus massiliensis (assembly GCF_900086705.1). NCBI lineage: Bacteria > Bacillati > Bacillota > Negativicutes > Selenomonadales > Sporomusaceae > Anaerosinus > Anaerosinus massiliensis. The sequence continues at coordinate 2,127,441 of NZ_LT575483.1, forward strand.
TTTATATTAGTAGAATGAAGTTTAGCGGACGTGTAAATGGGAATAAAAATCGCAATACATTTGGTCATAAGATGGGGTTAGGTTTGATCATATTTGTTGCGATATTTTTAAGTTGGTTGGTGCTGCGCCAAACTCCGAATTTTGCAGAAAACAGTAAAGCAGAAACGGAAGTGTCCGAGCGTCAAGAAAAAAGATTTGAAGAGAAATTAGATGCATCGGCAGATTCGACGCGAGAATCGCGGAATGCGTTTACGATGCGAATTGTTTCCAACCCGCAAGACATGGATTGGACAGGAGATTTTTTATTTTCAAAAATATTGCAATTTTTAGAAAATCCACAAATGAATGTCTTACCATTGTTTGACGAAAAGATCAGTCAATTGGAAGGTGAAGCATATTACGCCGGTGCATATCATTTGAAAGAGAATTTGTTTTGTGAATTGCTTTGGATTTCGAATAATGAACAGCTCTCATTAGGTTTTAAATTATCAGGGCCAACACAAGCAATCAAGCATTTGGAGCGAAGCATAGAAAATAGATTGCAAAAACCTTCTACGGAGGAACAGCAGGATAAGCACAGTAAAAAAGGGTGGTACGATAAAGTATATAATAAAATGAAGTATGACATTGAATATAGTCATGATGAATTGCAGGCTGGACAATCTACATTTATTATGAACATTCATCCGCATGTAAACCATTAAGTTTCAATTTATGGGAATTTTATCAATAGGAGGGTGCGGTGATATAGTGGGAATTGAAACCATATCTTTTGTGGTATGATATGAAGTAGAGACGGATGCGGTTTTTTGTTGGGAGTGATGTTATGTCGGAGTCGAAGCTCATCTTTCTGGCAGTATTGAATACATCTTTTATCGGACCTTTTATGGGAAGTGCAATTAATTTAGCTATTCCAGCGATGGGAGAAACATTTGCGGTGAGTGCCAATGTTCTTAGCTGGGTGGTAACGGCGTATTTGCTTGGGTCTGTTATGGTCATGTTACCAATTGGACGGCTTGCTGATATCATGGGACGAAAAAAAATCTACATGATCGGGGTTGTATTTTTCATTCTTTTCACGTTATTGTCAGGCTTTGCTGAATCTGTGGAATTTTTAATTGTTTGCCGCTGGATCCAAGGGATGGCAACAGCAATGATTTTTAGTACGGGAATGGCAATGATTATATCGGTACATAAACCGGAAGAGCGGGGCAGGGTAATTGGATATTCTGCGGCAGCTACTTATATTGGATTATCTTTGGGGCCGATGCTCGGTGGCATTATGACACATTTTATGGGCTGGCGGAGTATTTTTTTCATTACAGCGATTGTATTAGGCGTGAGCTTATGGCTGATCTTACGTGTCGAGAAGGAATGGTATGGGGCACAAGGGGAAAGATTTGATATTTTAGGAACTTTGTATTATGGTATTGCAAGTCCGGGGATATTGTATGGTTGCTCGACGATTGCTACCAACCACTATGCAAAATACATTTTGATAGGCTGTTTGCTGTTAGGTGGTTTATTTGTAAAAAGACAGATGAAATATGATTCACCGATTTTTGATGTAAAAATGTTTCGTGGCAATACTGTGTTTGCCATGTCAAATTTAGCGGCAATGATTAATTATAGTGCTACGTTTGCAATTGGTTTTATTCTATCGTTATATCTCCAGCTGATTCGTGGTTTTGATGCACCGATGGCGGGGCTCATTTTACTGATTCAACCAATTGTTATGGCGATTTTTTCTCCCAAGGCAGGTGCATTATCTGATAAGATGGAACCACGGATCGTTGCTTCTATTGGGATGGGATTGAATACGATTGGGCTTATTTTTCTTGCGTTTCTTCAGGAGGATACATCACTTGTTTGGATTGGGTTAGATCTTATGTTGATCGGGTTAGGTTTTGCTTTGTTTTCGTCACCGAATAATAATGCAATTATGGGTGCAGTGACACCGAAGTACTATGGTGTGGCAGCGTCTGCTTTGTCTGCTATGCGGCTCAGCGGCCAAGCGGTGAGTATGGCGATTGTAACTTTTATGCTGTCCATTTACGCGATGGACACTTTATCGCCAGACTATCTGATACATATGCTGGATAGCTTTCAGCAGATATTTATTATTTTTGCGTTCTTATGTTTGCTTGGCGTTGCAGCATCTATGGCACGGGGGGACCGGGACAGATAAAATATTTCTATTTTTAGGGAGAAACGCCTTGCATAGCTTGGGCTAAAAGTGATATAATAGTTTGGTCATAAGACAGTTAGGTTTCAAAATTTATTTTGGGCCTTCCCTGCTCCTGTTAGGGAGCCATTAGTCCAGAGAGGGAGGTGATTTCGTGAGAAAGTACGAAGTCATATTCATTGTTAAACCACTTGAAGAAGAAGCAACGAATGCTGTGATTGAAAAATTCGAAAAGCTAATTGCTGATAATGGTGGTAACATTGATAAAGTTGATCGTTGGGGCAAAAAACGTTTAGCGTATGAAATTAAAGACTGCGTTGACGGATACTATTGCTTATTCTACATTACTGCAGAGCCAGCCGTTGTTGCTGAAATTGACCGTGTAATGAAGATTACTGACGATATTGTTAAACACATGATCGTAAAAGAAGAAGAATAATATAAGGCCAGGGGGAAAAGTTACCATGAATAAGGTTATATTAGTTGGGCGTCTTGCACGCGATCCAGAAGTACGTTATACGCAAAGTGGAAAAGCAAATGCTACTTTCAGTCTTGCTGTTAGCCGTTACGCTGGTAACGGGCAGAATACAGCTGATTTTATACCCATCGTAGCATGGGAAAAACTGGCCGAAATTTGTGGCAATAATCTGATCAAAGGCAGTCAAATTTTGGTTGAAGGTCGCATACAAGTTCGTAATTATGAAACGCAAGACGGACAAAAACGGTATGTGACAGAAGTTATTGCACAAAACATTGAGTTTATGGGCAGTAAACAAACGAGACCAGATGATGGCGGAAGTTCGGCGCCTGCAGCGGGCGGCGGTGCGAATTCCTTTGGCAGTGAGGTCTTCCCTGACGAAGAGATACCATTTTAAAGGGAGGTATGTTCGGTGAAACGCGAAAGAGGAAGAAAGCCTAAGAAAAAAGTTTGTAGTTTCTGCGTAGATAAAGTAGAAGCTATCGATTATAAAGATGTTCCAAAATTGCGCCGTTATGTTACTGAACGCGGTAAGATTTTACCACGTCGTATTTCTGGTAACTGTGCAAAACATCAACGTCAAGTAACTGTTGCAATCAAACGTGCACGTAACATTGCATTATTGCCATTTACTGCTGAATAAAATATAAACTCCTAAAGGGGAGTAGCTCATAGAACAGAGTCAACATACTGGCAGCGTAGCTGTCTGGCTCTGTTGTTGGCTTAGCCAATAGCGAGACCTTTAGTATGACGTAAATCGTCGTACTAAAGGTCTCGCTTTTTTTATGGTATAAATAAAAGTGTGTATTTTAAGTGTGTTTTATAAATAGAGACTTCATTCAGTTCGCAGTATAGCTGCTGCTGAATTTTAGTTAAATTTATTCAGCGATGGATTCGTTCTTTGTGCAGCTTTCACTGGCTGGATTCTTAGGGCGAGAGCAGATTCGTAATTGAATAAAAAAAATATTTGGAGGGCAGGATATGATAGCTTTTTTAACTTCTTTAGTTTTCGTTGTATTGGCGGAGATGGGAGATAAGACACAACTTTTAGCAATGGCATTTGCAACACGCTATTGTTGGAAAACTGTAATGTGGGGTGTTTTTGCTGCAACGGTTTTAAATCATTTGCTGGCTGTAGTTGTTGGTAATTATTTGACCAACTTTATTCCAATGCAGCATATTCAGATCATTGCTGCATTGTCGTTTATCGTATTTGGGCTTTGGACAATTCGCGGTGATGAACTTGATGGTGAAGATAAAGCTAGGAAGTATAGTCCGTTTTGGACTGTGGCAATTGCTTTTTTTATTGCCGAAATGGGTGATAAAACGCAGTTTGCAACGGTTGCTTTAGCAGCGCAGTTTCATGCGGTCTTGCCTGTTTGGCTTGGTACGACAATCGGAATGATGATTGCTGATGGAATTGGGATCATTATTGGGATTGTTTTGGGTAAAAAAATACCAGAACGTGTGGTTAAATGGGTAGCAGCGATTGTTTTTATTCTTTTTGGTTTATTTGGTTTGTATGGAGCTGTGCCAAAAGAATTTTTAACGATGCCAGTAATTGTAGGTTGTTTAATTGTCGTGATTGTTTCTATCTATTTAACGAGTCGTTTGGGGCAGAGTAAAGAAGTGGAACCATCAATGGAAAAACATTAAGATGAGTGAAATTTTTTCAACACAATATACTGTGGATAAGTAACTGGTTGAGGAAGTTTTGACACAAAATATACGAAGTTATACACATTTTTCTGTGGTTATGCTGTGCATAACTTCGTATGGTGAAAAATAAGTGAGAGTTAATACCATAAAATTTTAAAAGATGAAAAATGACCGACTTACGTTAAAATTCATTTGCTTGAGCGAAGCAAATGAAAAATTTTCGTGAGTCGGTCATTTTTTACTCGTGTAGTTGAATACCAAAAGTGCATCTGCGCGTTTATAAATTCCAATACGTAAGTAATGAAGTCATGATGATGAGACTGATTGGAATTGCAAAAGAGCTGCATATTCCAGAAAGTTTAACGTCGGCACCGCATCTTTCGGTAAAAATTGTTGTGCTAATTGGAATTGGGGAAAAGGTCGTTAAAATAACAACTTGCTTAATAGCTAAAGAAAAAGAGGTATAGTAATAAATGATAAAGGCGAAAATTGCTGCGGATAAGAGGCGGACACTTAATATTGTAATGACATGGACAAGTTGATATCGCTCTAATTTATATTCGAACAGCATACCAATTAAAAGCATACAGAGGAAGGCATTGGCACTGCCAATATGCGAAGTAATGTAAAAGACAAAATGCGGTAATTGTATACCTGTGATGGTAATAAACAACATGACCATATAGACATCAAAAGGGATAGAGGAAAGCATTTTTTTGATAAAATTTCGTATTTTATTCTGTTCGCCTTTTCCGGCGATTTCTGCAGCCAGTGCATAATTGACACCTGTGCACATGATGGAGTTACCAATATCAAACATACTCGTAACGATAACACCAAAAGGTCCTAAGGAAGTTTGAACAAAAGGAAGGGTGAAACAGCCGATGTTATAGCCAGGCATATTGAGTACATTAAAAGCTTTCACTTCATTATGCTCACGGTGTGACCAAATTAGAGCGAATAAGCAGACGATAACGTTAAAAGATAAGCTGACCAAAATAACATAATATAATGATGCATCCATTTTAAAGTCTGAAAAACCTGAAATCAATGCACAGGGCAGTGTTACCATCATAATAATGTCTGTAATTAATTTGCGTCCTTCGAGTGTTACGAAATTGTATTTTTTTAAATGATATCCAATGATAATCATTGTAATTAGGCTTAAAGCATTTAGTAGTACGTCGTTCATAAAAACCTCGTTTACATATAATTTGCAGTTGATGCAGCGCAATTTACCATGAAATTGGAGATGTTGCATACTTACATGTGAAAAATTTCTTGATGTATATCACTTGAGTATAACGCTTATCCATCATATCTGCAAGCTGTAATGCAAAATAGGAGTACTAAGATTTTATTCATAAAATTCTTAGTGTATCATGAACGCATGGGTGTCCTTTTGTCATCGACACAAAAGGACCAAAAAGTCTAGGCCTCAGTCCTCCAAAATCCTTGAAAAATAGCCGGCTTACTAAAATTCGCAAACTCACTTCGCTCAGACAAACGAATTTCTTCACGTAAGCCGGCTATTTTTCATCCTTCGGAACGTATTTTTCCGGAAAAGGCCGGGTACGAGAAAAATGCCGCATTAAAATGCGGCATCTCATAGAGATCAGATAAATATACGATTTGCACGATAAAAAAGATATTCAATCCCCCTCTATCGATAACCTATTTGTTCATGGTTTGTCTACAGTATTGTTTCTTCGATTGGATCGACTTCAATGATTTCAATACCCTTGCTGCGGAGTCGGGCAAGTTCTTGTTTATCGGCGTCTTTATTTGTAATGATTGTAGATACTTTATCTAAGGATCCGCTCATAAAATTGTGCTGCCGACCAATTTTTGAACTGCCTGCCAAGATAAAACAAGGTCCGATGCAGCGTTTTAACATCATTTCATTGATCGGCGTTTCTTGTAAGACTGATGTTGTGATGCCGCCGCGTACGCTAATGCCGCCAACGCCGATAAAAGTTTTGTTGGCGGTGATTTTATTTAATGTATGCATGGCAAATTCACCAACCATGGATTGTTTTCTTTCGTAAATTTCGCCACCTGTTAATACCAGCTCTACGCGTGGATCTTTTTCTGCGACGATCGCGTTTCCATTGTTGGTAATAACGATGACATGTTTATTTTTTAAATACTTAAGAAGTAGCAATGCAGTTGAACTTGAATTCATAAAGATGGTGTCTCCATCATCAATCAGAGAGGCCGCATATTTGGCAATGGCGTGTTTTTGAGAGATTTTTTTTGGTGATAGGGTATCTGGAGCAGGATCTTCTTTTAGATTGCCCTCTACGAGTTTTGCTCCGCCGTGAAATCTTTTCACGATGTTCTGTTGTTCAAAAATTTGCAAGTCGCGGCGGATCGTCGTTGGTGAAATTTTTAACTTCTCCGCTAATTCGTCAACTTGAACAGTTTGTTTCTCTTTTAAACATTTTAAAATATATTGTTGGCGTTTATAGACAACACCTTTGCTGTTTTTCATAAGAATGTTCATTCCTTTCAAAAGACGTATCATGATTTATTTTGATAATTAAATGCTCATTTTATATAAATAGGCCTTATTTTCGTTTGTTATATTCTTATTATAATGCAAAAGTATAGAAATAAACAAGCAGGATTGCTTAAAAAGAACATATAAAAATGATCGTTTTATGCATATATACAAAAATAACGATCGTAAAATCATGATGGGATAAAAAAAAACTTGTAAAAAAATCGGATAAAGTGTATTATAAAAGCATAAATTATGCTCGTTTAAAACAAACAAGGATAAAATGAGCATAAAAATAATTATAAGCACTAAAATAAACATAACGGAGGCGCATCTATGAGTAAAGTTAAAGAGATTAGCAGAGAATCATGGATTTTAAGCACATTTCCTGAATGGGGTACTTGGCTGAATGAAGAGATAGAGCAAGAAGTTGTAGTCCCTGGAACGTTTGCAATGTGGTGGTTAGGCTGTACTGGTATTTGGATGAAATCTGAAGGTAATGCAAATATTTGCATTGATTTTTGGTGCGGCAGTGGTAAAAGGACAAAGGCAAAACCTAATATGGATCCGCAGCATCAAATGGCTAGAATGTGCGGCGGCAAAAAGCTGCAACCGAATTTAAGAGTAGCGCCATTTGTACTTGATCCGTTTGCGATTCGGCAGATTGATGCAGTTTTGTCTACCCATTATCATAATGATCATATTGATGTAAATGTAGCGGCCGCTGTTATGCAAAACTGCGCGGAAGATGTTCCTTTTATTGGGCCTAAATATTGTGTAGAAAAATGGATGGAATGGGGTGTTCCGGCAGAACGGTGCATTACGGTTAAACCTGGTGATGTAATAAAAATAAAAGATATGGAAATTTTGGCGTTGGAATCTTTTGATCGTACCGCATTGATTACAGCACCACCCGAAGGAGCATTAAAAGGCTGGCTACCGGATGATATGGATGAAAAAGCAGTTAATTACCTTGTCAAAACGCCGGGGGGAAATCTTTATCATAGTGGCGATTCCCACTATTCTAATTACTATGCAAAACATGGCAATGAACATAAGATTGATGTTGCCTTAGGTTCATATGGGGAAAATCCGCGTGGTATAACAGATAAAATGACGGCTTCCGATATTCTGCGGATGGGGGAATCGTTAAACACACAAGTCGTAATTCCGTTCCATCATGATATATGGGCTAACTTTCAGGCAGATCCGGCAGAAATTACGACTTTATATGAAATGAAGAAACATCGTCTGCAATATAAATTTAAACCATTTATTTGGCAAGTTGGCGGAAAATTTGTGTTTCCGGCAGATAAAGATAAGCGTGAGTATCACTATCCAAGAGGATTTGAAGATTGTTTCACAAAAGACATTAATCTTCCATTTACAAGCTTTTTATAAAAATGTTATGCAGGTGGTTTTATTGCATTGCTCAAGGTACGGTTTGCGGCATTTATGTTTTGGCAAATCGTTCCTGCTGAGAGTAAATAGTTTGAAAATTTAAATTATAGTTATGATTGATGAAACGAGGGGAACTAAATGTTTCAAAACTTAATTCAAAAGAAAAGATGTTGTTTTCATAAAGGGTTTAAAAATTGGGAAGATGCTGTAAGAGCCGCTTGCCTGCCTTTACTTATAGATCAAACCATTGAACCGGAGTATCCGGATGCAATTATTGAAAAAGTAAAAGAGCTCGGTCCGTATATTGTCATTGCTCCTAAAATCTGTATTCCACATGCACAAGAAGGCGTGGGTGTAAATGATACGGCAGTTTGTTTTATGAAAACAGAGGAACCAATTCATTTTAGTGATGATCCGGATCATGATGCACAATTGTTTTTCGTATTGGCATCGGTTGATAATGGAGAGCACTTAGAAAATCTTTGCGAGTTGTCCGAATTGTTATCTGATGAAACGGTTGTAGAAAAGTTATTGGCAGCAAAATCCATAGAAGATTTAAAAGAGTTACCGTAATGATGAAAGATTTATTTTGTGTGTTTTAAAATCGCAATTATAGGAGGTATTCACCTATGGAATTTTTGATGAGCATCTGGGAGTTTTTCCAAAATAATGTATTGACAAAACCGCAATTTTTTGTTGGCTTGATTGTATTTATTGGATATTTATTATTGCAAAGACCAATTTATGAAGCTTTGGCTGGATTTATTAAAGCCGTAGTTGGTTATATGATTTTGATGGTAGCATCCGGTGGACTGGTCGGCAATTTCCGTCCAGTACTCGCGGGATTGAAGGATCGTTTTGATTTATCTGCAGCTGTGATTGATCCATATTTTGGACAAGCCGCCGCACAAGCTTCTGTCGAAAGTGTCGGGCGCTCATTTTCTATGATGATGTTAGTTTTATTAATCGCCTTTATGTTTAATTTACTGCTTGTTTTGTTTAGAAAATATACGAAAATTCGAACTTTGTTTATCACCGGACACGTTATGGTACAGCAGTCGTCTACTGCTTTATGGTTAGTCCTCTTTTGTTTTCCACAGCTACAGGATATCGGTGTTGTAGCTATGTTGGGGATTTTGCTTGGTGCGTATTGGTCCGTTGCATCGAATCTCACGGTCGAACCTTGTCAAAAGCTGACGGAAGGCGGCGGATTTGCAACGGGACATCAACAAATGTTTGGCATTTGGTTTGTATCAAAGATTGCTGGAAAAATCGGCGATAAAAAGAAGTCAATTGAAAGTTTAAAACTGCCGGGATTTTTGTCGATCTTCAATGAAAATGTTGTAGCAACTGGTATTTTAATGCTTGTGTTTTTTGGGGCAATTATCACGATTTTAGGCCCGGATTTAATGCATAAAATTGATAAGAGTTTTAGTAAAGAGCAAAATTTTGCGTTTTATATTGTGGAAAAATCCTTTAATTTCGCAGTGTTTTTAACAATCTTGCAATTGGGCGTTAGGATGTTCGTATCGGAATTGACGGAATCTTTTCAGGGTATTTCTAATAAAATTTTACCGGGATCTATGCCAGCGGTGGACTGTGCGGCAACCTATGGATTTGGACATCCAAATGCGATAACGCTTGGTTTCTTGTGCGGTGCACTTGGCCAATTTACCGCCATTATCGGATTGCTCGTTTTCCAAAGTCCTATCCTTATTATCAGCGGATTCGTGCCGTTATTTTTTGATAATGCAACGTTTGCAGTATTTGCGAATCGCTTAGGCGGAATTAAAGCAACTGTCATTATTACTTATTTTTCTGGAATTACACAGGTGCTTGGCGGCGCTTTTGCCGCGTACTTCTTTATGACCGGTAAATTTGGCGGCTGGCATGGAAATTTTGACTGGGATACGGTTTGGCCGCTATTTGGCGTGATTATGAATTATGGCCAATATATTGGTGTTGCTGCAATCGTCATCGTCTTATTGATGATTCCGCAAATTTTGTATCGGCAAAATAAAGAGACCTATTTCTTGATTGCAGAAGACTATGATAAATATCTCGAGGTTAAAGGTGAAAAAGCGTAAAGATTCGTTCTACATATTGATATTGTAAATAAAAATGGGGTGTGCATGATGTTAAAAGTGATTGCTGCATGTGGCAGTGGTATGGGATCAAGTCAGATTATTAAAATGAAGCTAGAAAAAGTATTTAAAAAGCTTGGTATCGACGCTAGTATTTATCATACAAATGTTGGCGACGCAAAATCTCAGGCAGGAAACTATGATGTTGTTGTTTGTTCGGAGTCTCTCCTTGGGACATTTACAAATGCAGCAGCAAAGGGAATTACGGTTATTGGGCTTAAAAATTTATTATCAGAAAAAGAAATCGAGGAAAAAGTTACAGAGCAGATTGTGAATAAATAGAATCGTATATACGTCTGAATGTAATGTTATTGCTGCAAATAGGAGTGGGTTTGTCATGAAAATTGAGAAGAAGTTTTTAACGAAATTGCATCGTTGTTACGCGACAAGCAGTACTGTAATAGATGGCGAAGAAAAAATTTTGCTGGCGACGGAGGGTGAGGGCTCTTGTTATATGTACGCAGGGCCGGAATTTAAACAGTCTACGGTATGGGACGGGCCAGGGGGGACAATGTCGATGGTCGCTGTTCCCGGGAAAAATGGAGATTTTTTAGCCGTGCAAAATTTTTTCCCAACGTTTCAATCGGAGAATGCTACGATTGTCTGGGCAAGCCCAAAAGCCAATGACACATGGGAGATAAAAACTTTATTTAAGCTTCCTTATGTGCATAGATTTGATATCCTAACGGCCAATGGTGTCCATTATTTTATTGGCTGTACACTTTGTACGAGTAAAACCGATAAAGAGGATTGGTCAGATCCGGGGAAAATCTATGTCGGTCTTATTCCAGATGATTTGAATCAGCCCATTACACTTAAGGTGATTCAGGAAGGCCTGACGAAGAATCATGGGTATAGCCGCGTGCAATGGCAAGGAAAGATGGTAGGCATGGTGACTTGTGAGGAAGGTGTTTTTGTCGTTACACCACCGCAGCAAGTCGGTGAAGACTGGAAGGTCGAAATGCTCCTAGATCGCCCTGTCAGTGATATCGCAGTCGTTGATATAGATGGTGATGGTGTGGATGAATTGGTGACGATTGAACCGTTTCATGGCAATCAGTTTTTAATTAACAAAAAGACTGTAGATGGATATCAAGTTGTGTATCAATATCCGGAGGAAATGGAATTTGGCCATGTTGTTTGGGGTGGTTCACTGAGAGGCGTACCAACGATTATCGGAGGCCAAAGAAGGCATGCGAAAGATCTATTTTATATTCAATATAAAGATGGTACGTATGTAAAAACAACGATTGAAACAGAGATAGGCCCTAGTAATGTTGCGGTGATACATGAGCAGGAACGGGATATTATTATTTCTGCAAATCGTGAAATCGGCGAGGCTGTTTTATATTTGGTAACGGATTGATCGTTTAGATGGAGTGTGAGATAGCATGTTAGAAGATTTAAAACAAAAAGTATATGAAGCGAATATGTTGCTGCCTAAATATGGTCTGATCACTTTTACATGGGGAAACGTTTCTGCGATTGATCGTCAAAACGGTCTGTTTGTGATAAAGCCTTCCGGGGTTGAATACGATAAAATGCAGGCGAGTGATATGGTGGTTGTGGATCTTACTGGTAAAGTGATAGAGGGGGATTTGAAACCGTCTTCTGATACACCGACCCATTTAAAGCTCTATCAGGAATTTCAAAATATTGGCGGTATTGTACATACGCATTCGCGTTGGGCAACTGTATTTGCACAGGCGGGCAGGTCTATTCATGCATATGGAACTACACAGGCGGATTATTTTTACGGTGAAATTCCTTGTACAGCAGATATGCCGAAAGAGGCTGTTGAAGGTGCTTATGAATATAATACCGGCAGGATCATCGTAGATACATTTAAAAATATCAATCCGGATTATATGCCGGCGGTATTGGTAAAAAATCATGGACCCTTTGTTTGGGGAGCCGATGCCTTTGAGGCGGTGCATAATGCTGTTGTGCTTGAAGAAGTTGCCATGATGGCCTTTAATACAGAGCGGTTGGGGCAAGGAAGCGTAGAGCATATGCCAAAGGTATTGCTGGATAAACATTTTTTGCGCAAGCACGGTCCGAAAGCATATTACGGACAAAAATAAGGATGAGATCGTTTTGACTTACTCGCTCTTTGTTTCTTTTTCATTAGGAATATAGAGCGGGTAATTTTTTACTAAGTTTTGAGAAAGAGCGTGATCAATGATGAAACAATATATGCTTGGGTTATATGAAAAAGCAATGCCTCCTAATTTATCGTGGAAGGAGAAATTACAGGAGGCAAAAAAGGCAGGGTTTGATTTTTTAGAAATGAGCATCGATGAAACGGATGAGAAGTTGTCCCGTCTAGAAATGCCCAAATCTGAACGACGACGAATTTGCGACTCTATGGATGAAATCGGCATCCCGATCCGGAGCATTTGTTTAAGTGGACATCGCAAATATCCATTAGGCAGCCAAGATGTTAAAATTCGTGAGAGAAGCTTAGAAATTATGGAGAAAGCGATAGATCTTGCTTGTGATTTAGGCGTACGAATTATTCAACTGGCTGGGTATGATGTCTACTACGAGGAATCCTCCAAAGAAACGAGGTTGATGTTTGAGCAAAATCTTGCAAAATGTGCATGTATGGCGGCTAAAAAAGGCGTGCTGCTAGGTTTTGAAACAATGGAAACAGAGTTTATGAACACAGTGGAGAAAGCAATTGCTTATGTTGGAAAAATAAATTCGCCATATCTTCAAATCTATCCAGATGCCGGAAATCTTACAAATGCCGCTGTCTTATATGAAAAAAATGTAGTTGCTGATATGAAAGGCGGCGCAGGACATATTGTTGCTTGCCATTTAAAGGAAACTGTCCCGGGGAAATTCAGAGAAATTCCGTTTGGAACAGGACATGTAAATTTTAAAACAGTGATTGATACGACTTGGAAACTCGGGGTGAGAATTTATGTAGCGGAGTTTTGGTATACAGGCAGTACAAGCTGGCAGGATGATTTGAAACATGCAAATCAGTTTATCTCGGTAAATTTTACTGATAAAAATTCTTAAATAAGGATTGCATACAAGGTAAAAATGTAGTATTTATATAGAGAGAAGGACAAAGTAATGTAGATTAAATTTTTTACTAAAAGGATGAGTGATTTGAGTAAAGTTAAAAAAATTGGGGTCCTAACAAGTGGCGGAGATTCGCCGGGAATGAATGCAGTTGTTCGAGCTGTCGTAAGAAGCGCAAATGAATTTGGTTTAGAAGTTATAGGAATTCGGCGTGGTTATAATGGATTGATGAATGGTGATTTTGTCGAATTGGACAATCGTTCTGTTGGCGATATTATACAACGTGGCGGTACGATGCTTTATACTGCACGATGCTTGGAATTTATAGAACTCGCGGGTCAAAAACAAGGGTATGAGACCGCAAAAAAGGTTGGCATTGATGGAATCGTTGTAGTTGGCGGGGATGGTTCTTTCCGCGGCGCTGCTGCGTTAAGTAAATTAGGCATTCCTACAGTGGGAATTCCGGGGACGATTGATAATGATATTGCTTGTACGGATTACTCCATCGGGTTTGATACTGCTTGCAATATTGCAATGGAAGCGGTGGACAGGCTTAGAGACACTACGCAGAGTCATGAAAAGTGCAGTATCGTAGAAGTTATGGGACGGCATGCTGGGCATTTGGCACTGAATGTTGGCGTTGCAACAGGTGCAACTACGGTCTTGATTCCCGAGAAGGAATACGATATAAAGAAAGATGTTTCTGATAAAATTTTGGCTGCGCAAAAATCAGGAAAAACACATCACATTATTATCGTTGCTGAAGGTTGTAAAGATTCAGTTGCAGAAATTGCGAAGCAAATTGAGGCCGATACTGGAATCTGCTCGCGTTTGACTGTGCTTGGACATATCCAGCGTGGCGGAGCGCCGACTGTATTTGACCGTGTAAATGCAACGAAGATGGGCTATCATGCGGTTGAATTGTTAAAAGAAGGGATCGGTAATCGATTGGTGTCAATTAAAGATGATCACGTTGTAGATTTTTCAATCGAAGAAGGTTTGGCAATGAAAAAGACAATCGATGAAAAATTGTACAATGTTTGTCGTATTGTGTCCAAATAATAACTTAAAAAATACCGACTTGTGTAAAAAATCTGTTTGTGTGAACACAACGAGCAGATTTTAGCAAGTCGGTATTTTTTACATTTTTCTGAGTGGAGTTTCTTAGGTTTTACTGGGAAAATTAGACGATCTATTTTGAATATGGCCTCGTGCTGCGTCTAATAAATTTGACATTTGATAGAATTTCCCTTACGATAGGTATATTTTATGAAATGATGGTGATGGAGGTTTTATTTTTATGGAAGAAGCAAATTCTATAGAGCGGAAAAAAGCAATGAATCAAAGTGAGTTTGCTAATTCATTTACAAGGTGGCTGCCAGTCATTCTCGGGGGTTTGGTCGCGGTGGGACCGCTCTCAATTGATATGTATTTACCTGCATTGCCGAATTTAGCCGGTGAATTTATGACGACAACGTCTTTGGTGCAAATGAGCTTAACTGCATGCCTTATTGGGATGGCATTCGGGCAGATGTTTGTTGGCCCGATTAGTGACATTCGCGGCAGAAGAAAGCCTTTGTTGATCGGTTTAGCAGTTTTTGCTTTTGCATCGATTGCCTGTGCATTTTCGACTTCGATATGGGTTTTTCTTGTTTTGCGTTTATTGCAGGGGTTGGCTGGAGCGGCCGGAATTGTCATTGCACGAGCGATTGCGCGTGATCTATATGCAGGGTATGAATTGACTAAATTTTTCTCAATGCTTATGCTAGTCAATGGCTTTGCCCCAATTGCTGCACCTGTATTGGGTGGTCAGATTCTTGCATTTTCTTCTTGGCGAAGTGTTTTTATCGTATTAGCAGGCATTGCCGTGGTATTGATTCTTTTTGTATTCTTCTTTGTCAAAGAGAGCTTATTGAAAGAAAATCGTTTGAATGGCGGGATGAAAAGTACGGTTGTTGCTGTGCGGTCTTTATGTAGTCAGCGTTATTTTATGGGACATTGTTTGATGCAAGGCTTTGCTTTTTCTGGATTGTTTGCGTATATTTCTGGATCTCCTTTTGTTTTGCAAAATATTTATGCGGTGTCTCCGCAAATGTTTAGTTTGATTTTTGCAGTGAATGGGCTGGGACTCATTATTGCTGGTCAGCTTACGGGGTTTTTATCTGGACGCGTTTCAGATTATAAACTGCTGAAATTTGGACTTTTTCTCGCGATGATAAGTAGCTGTATTCTCATGCTAAGTATCGTGCTGCATGGCAATCTTTTGATGTTATTGATACCGTTATTTTTTACTGTATCGAGTTTGCCAATTGTGGCTTCCAGCAGTTTTTCATTAGCGATGCAGGCGCAGGGGAAAATGGCAGGGAGCGCGGCGGCTTTAATTGGCTTTTTTTCTAATATATCCGGTGGTTTTATGGCACCATTGGTTGGTATAGCGGGAAGTTTTACCGCATTGCCGATGGGGATCGTAATCATGCTGAGCGAGTTGTTTGCAGGACTATGTTTTTGGCTTATGATTGGCTCAGAACATAAAATAGAAAACTAAGATAGATGAAAAAACGCCAGAAATCAAAGTATATCTGGCGTTTATTTATGTTAATAAATTGTTTTATCAATTTTTTGTTTAAACTTTTCAAATGTTTGAATCGTAAATGAACGGCCAAGTGGTAATAATTTGAGAACGTTTTCATTGCTGCATTTATGTTCGATAAAATGGTAGATAAAATCGTCTCTAAACCCTATGTCGGCAGCGTCCTTCGCGGTGTTTCCATAATAAATGGTTTTTATGTTTGCCCAAATGGCTGCACTCAAACACATGGGACAAGGGTAGCAAGATGTATATAATACACAGTCAGTTAAATCATATGTTTTTAAGTTTTGACAAGCTTGTCGAATTGCTTGTACTTCAGCATGACAGGTCGGGTCGTTATTTTTCAATACTTCATTATGCCCTTTGCTTACGATGGTTCCGTTTTTTACAATGACTGCACCAAATGGCCCACCGTTATTTTCAGCTAAATTGTGCTGGGATTCTAAGGCGGCTATTTTCATAAAATCTTCATGCTTCATTGGTATCACCTCAATTTTATTTATACAGTATACTACATTTTATCATAAAGAAATGAAAGAAAAGCAGGAAGAATGGTAATCTGGTTAGAATATTATCTCAGATGGGTGTAAGGGGGAGTTATTTTGTTTTCCCAAGAATCAGATATTGTCAAGACAATGCGTTTAATAGAAGGTTTAAAGGCAGATTTGATCAGCACGATAGGTGTGCTTTATAAAGCTATGGCAGAAAATAGTGAATTGGCAATAAAAGAAGCTTTGGCAAAGCTGATTATCTATAGCTATATATTAGGAAAGCGCCTAGGAATCAGTTTTGTGGACATGGATCAAACTGTGGAGCATAAATTAGAAGATTATAGTAAAAATAATGATGCACTGGAAAATCGTTTTGGCGATTTTTCGAAGTTAAAGCGCTTTTTAGAACAGAAGAGGTGAAAGAATGGAAAATAGAAGAGTGAAACCGATGGTAGAAGGGGGAATTTTGGCTGCGATTGCTGTCGCTATGTCGCTGATTAGCCTGTATATTCCGATCATTGGTTCATTGGTGGCATTTATATTGCCGTTGCCGATTGTCGTGCTCGTTGTACGACATGGTGCGCGTTGGGGAATAATGTCTACCCTCATTGCCGGGGTCTTGATTGCTATGTTAATTAGTCCCTTACAGGCAATTAGTATTGTAGTTGTTTGCGGTTTCATTGGTGTCGTGTTAGGATATACATATCGCAAGGGATATGGTGCGGTACGGTGTTTGGCAATCAGTTCGGCATCTGCAATCGTTTCAATATTAGTTGTAATGGCAGTGAGCTTGTTGTTGATTCAGGTAAATCCGATGGATATTCAAATGGATGTCATGAATCAGGCTTTTGATGAATCTTTGGAAGTATATCGCAGTTCGGGTATGAGCGAAGCAGAGATTGCTGCAGCTGCGGAGAAATTTAAGAATGGCTTGGAAACGGTAAAGCAGCTTGTACCGGTTACGATTATTTTGGCCGGCTTATTTGAGACTTATATTAACTTTATTGTGTCAGGTATAGTTTTACGACGAATCGGCAATAAAAATATCCCACAATTGCCACCGTTTAAAGAATGGAAATTACCTGTGGTCTTAGTCTATATCTATGCTTTTTCTTTAATTGGAATGTATTGGGGCGCTAGTCGCGAGATCGAGTTGTTGACCAATGCTTCGATGAATTTTAATATGTTTGCCAGTATTTTAGCTTTTATTCAGGGACTTGCAATTTTGTTTTATGCAGCGGATCGGTACAATTTGTCGAAATTTATTCGTGGTATTATACTGATTTTAACTTTAACAAGTGGAATGTTTCATATCGTAGCTTTGATCGGCTTATTTGATATCATCTTTGATTATCGTAAACGTTTTGCGATAAGAAAGTAATTTTAGCGTATGTGAGGCTGGTGCTAGATGCAATAAAAATGCATCTGGATTTCAGCTGAATTTATCTAGTATGTCGTAAAATTTTTTAAGGAAAGTGAAATGACGACTAGATAAACTAAGAAATGGGGGTTTTTGTATGCCTCGTAATTCGTCTAATTGGCTGGATATTCGTATTCACTTAATTGTGGTAATTGGGCTATTATTGGTGATTATGCTTTATAATCAATATGTTGCTTTAATTGGATTGATTTTGGTAGCTTCGCTGTTTGTTTATGGTCAAGAAAGATGCAATGATCAACAGAAGGCGTTGGAGCAGTATTACCATAATATCGTAAAAAATTTAAATGAATTATCTAATTATGCAATTGATCAAATGCCGGTTGCCATTCTTATTCTTGGTATGGATGGTCGTGTGAAATGGGTAAATAAGGAGTTTGATCGCTGGTTTCCGGAAGAGTCTTTAATTGGGACGGCAATTAAAGAGTTTTGGGAAAGTTTTATTTTTGAACCTATTTGGGGCAAAGATGGTGTATATGTTTTTCAATCTGAAGATAAGTTTTATCAGGTCAAGCATCGACCGATTTTGAATGTAGACGATTCCAATGGTTTGATGGTTTTTTATGTTACGAATGTAACTGAAGTTGAAAACATCAAAATCGAGAAAAAAATGAGTGAACCGGCCTTTTGTTATGTGCAAATTGATAATTATGATGAAGTATTACAAGGGCTAAGTGAAGCGCAGCGGACGATATTATTGGTTGAAATTAATAAATGCTTGAATGAGTGGATTACTGAAATTGGAGCATTTATTAAGAGAA
This sequence comes from Massilibacillus massiliensis, assembly GCF_900086705.1. Taxonomy (NCBI): domain Bacteria; kingdom Bacillati; phylum Bacillota; class Negativicutes; order Selenomonadales; family Sporomusaceae; genus Anaerosinus; species Anaerosinus massiliensis. Next base: position 2,146,127 of record NZ_LT575483.1, read on the forward strand.
TATCGGATGATATGTACATCGTAATTATGGATCGGCGATCTTTGGATAAAACGTTACATGATAAGTTTGATGTCCTGGATAAAGTTCGTTCAATTCATGGAGCTAATAAATTCCCGGTAACACTCAGTATCGGCGTTGCAGTTGGTGATGGACTAAGTTTAATTGCACTTGGTGAGATTGCTAAGGGTGGATTGGATTTGGCATTGGGGCGCGGCGGAGATCAGGTTGCTGCACAAATTGACGGCAAGACGCAGTTTTATGGTGGTAAGTCCAAAGCAGTAGAAAAGCATACACGGGTGAAAGCGCGCGTAGTCGCGCATGCTTTATATGAGATTATTGAGAATTCCGATATGATTTTTGTTATGGGTCATCATAATGAAGATTTTGATAGTTTGGGTGCTTCTATGGGCGTGGCGAAAATGGCGCGTCATCTTGGAAAAGAAGTGCATATTATTTTAAGCGAAATGAATGAAGGCATTGATAAATTTACGGATCTGATTAAAGATGATGCGGCGTATACAGATTCTTTTATCAGTGCAAGTGAGACGACGAGCATTATACCGGTGAATGCAACTTTATTTGTGGTGGATACGCATATTCCAAATATGACGGCTGCACCAGGGTTGTTGGATCGTGTAGACAATGTGATTGTAATTGATCATCATCGTCGATCAGAAAACTTTATTCATAGTCCGTTGCTGGTCTATATAGAACCTTCGTCTTCTTCGACAAGTGAGCTTGTGACAGAGCTTTTGATGTACTTTGGAGACGATATGAGTTTAACGAAAATGGATGCGACTGCACTTTATGCAGGCATTGTTGTTGATACGAAAAATTTTGCAGTACAGACGGGAGTAAGGACGTTCGATGCTGCTGCTTATCTTAGACGTTCTGGGGCAGATCCTGCAATGGTAAGACATCTATTCAGGACGGATTATGAAAGCACACGGGCGAAAGCCAGAGCCTTAAGTCGGGCAGAATTTTTGAAGGGCGGGCTGATCGTGACCAGCTGTCCGGAAAATACGCCAAATGCACAAGTGACTGCAGCTCAAATAGCTGATTCTATGCTGCGGATTGAAGATGTAAGGATGAGTTTGGTATTATTTCCGTTTGAAGATGGTGTTGGGATCAGTGCACGTTCCACTGGTGAAATTAATGTACAGGTTATTATGGAACAATTTGGCGGCGGGGGACATCAAAATGTTGCCGGCGCACAAGTAAAAGATATTAGTTTAGAAGATTTAAAACGCAAAGTGGTTGAACTGAGCGTGAACTATATTGAGGAGAGTGACAAACATGAAAGTGATTTTGCAGCAAGAGGTTAAAAAAGTTGGTAAAAAAGGTGATATTTTAGAAGTTTCAGAAGGCTATGCAAGAAACTTTCTTTTACCAAAAGGCTATGCGGTTGAGGCTACAGCAACTAATTTAAATGCTGTAAATCAGCAAAAGCGTTCTGAAGAACGTAAGAAGCAGCAAGCCGTGGATGAAGCGAATTTAATGGCAGCGCAGCTTAGCAAGATTGAAGTAACAATTCCCGTAAAAATCGGTGAAGGCGGGAAACTTTTTGGTTCGGTAACGGGTAAAGATATCGCGGAAGCGTTGAAAAAAGATCATAATATCGATATAGATAAACGTAAAATTGAAGTGAAAGAAGGCATAAAAGGGATTGGTGATTACGAAGCCGTAATCAAAGTGCATCCTGAAATTACAAGTAAGATTAAGGTACACATAATCGCGGGCTAGAAAGAGGCAGGGCATGAAAAAGTTTTTTAAAAGACTGATTGGCAATGGTCAGGAAGAAGTGAATTTGGAAAGCGAAGATTTGATTAATCGACAAGTGACGGCTTTGTATGGTTTGCTGGCGGATGTTATCGGTTCAGAAAAACTGGTATTAAAGGCAGGCAAATTGGATGCATTGGAACAGATGCGTTCAAAGAATGTTGCTGAAAGAGTGTTGGCGCTACAAAAGATCGTTTTTGAAAACCCAACCTTTGATAAGCTGCCAACGACAGAAGAAATCCCAATGTTGTTAGACGAATTGGAAGAAGAGATTGCCGATTCAATGGCAAGACGGACCGTTGAGGATAAGATTGAGAAGAAAGTCGTCGAAAAGATGGAAGAACGACATCAAGAATATATGCAGGAAATTCGCACACAGGTTCTAAAAGAAGAGAATAGTGTGGAAACTGCGCAAACGTTAAAACGTTTCGCTGAATTAGAGAAATTGGAAAGTACGAAATTAACGAAATCTGTGATGGAGTTGCTGCGTCCGGCTACACTTGCGGAAGTTGTCGGACAGGAGCGGGCGGTGCAGTCACTAAGAGCTAAACTTAGTTCGCCATACCCGCAGCATCTGATTCTTTATGGACCGCCGGGTGTCGGAAAAACGACAGTTGCGCGGTTGGTATTGGAGGAGGCACGGAAGGCGAAGTTTACGCCTTTTGCAGAAGATGCGCCATTTGTAGAATCTGATGGAACAACCCTGCGGTGGGATCCCCATGATATGACAAATCCGTTGCTTGGTTCTGTTCATGATCCGATTTACCAAGGGGCAAGACGCGATCTTGCGGAAAGTGGTGTGCCTGAACCGAAACCAGGCTTGGTAACAGATGCGCATGGCGGTATTTTGTTCATTGATGAAATTGGCGAGATGGATCCGATGCTGCAGAATAAGCTGCTGAAGATTCTGGAAGATAAACGTGCTTTTTTTGATTCTGCTTATTATGATCCGGCGGATGAATCTGTGCCTAAATACATTAGAAAACTGTTTGAAGAAGGGGCACCTGCCGACTTTGTTCTGATTGGTGCGACGACGCGTGAAGCTGGCTATATCAATCCGGCACTTCGTTCACGGTGTGCAGAAATTTACTTTGAGCCACTTACACCACAGCATATTGAAAAAATTGTGTATGTTGCTGCCGAGAAGCTTAAAGTTATATTAGAAGATGATGTAGCACGTTTGATCAGCGAATATACGATTGAAGGCCGTAAGGCAATTAATATTTTAGCGGATGCATATAGTCTGGCATTGCAAAGAAACAATGATGTTGAAGAAATAGACCAAATTGTGATAGAGAAAGAAGATATTTATAAAGTCGTGCAAGTAAGTAGACTTTCTCCATTTGTAACCCAAAAAGCTTCCGAAAAAGGTGAAATCGGTAAAGTTTTTGGACTTGGTGTCGCGGGGTACATTGGTTCTGTTATAGAAATTGAAGCCGTGGTATTCCCAGCCAACGAGAAGGGCAAGGGAACGATCCGTTTTAATCAAACTGCAGGAAATATGGCAAAAGATTCGGTTTTTAATGCCGCTGCAGTGGTACGGAAAATTACCGGCGAAGATTTGAGTAATTATGATGCACATGTCAATGTAATTGGCGGGGGCAATATTGATGGCCCGTCAGCGGGAACGGCAATTTTAACAGCGCTTATTTCAGCAATAACAAAACGAAAAATTCGTCAAAATGTCGCTGTTACAGGTGAAATTTCGATTCAAGGTAAAGTCAGACCAGTCGGTGGCGTTTTTGAAAAAGCGTATGGAGCAAAGCAAGCGGGGATTACGACGCTTGTCATTCCAAAAGAAAATGCTAAGGATATTCCGGCAGGGCATCTTGGGCTTGATATTCATAGTGTAGAAACAGCAGAGGAAGCGTTTAAGGTACTGTTTATAGAGGAGAACTAGCTGAGAGGGGATGTAAGAATGATCGATAGGGTACCGCCGCAGAATATTGAGGCGGAACAAGCAGTTCTTGGCGCGATGTTAATTGAAAAAGAAGCAATTTCTAAAGTAGCGGAGTTTTTAAAGGGCAGTGATTTCTATCGGGAAGCACATACGATTATTTTCGATACGATGTTGGATTTGTTTAATAAAAATGAAGCTGTTGATTTAGTTACAGTAACGGAATCGCTTAGAAAAAATGATAAATTAGAAACGGTCGGCGGGATTGCCTATATTACTTCACTTGCCAATAGTGTTCCAACGGCGGCCAATATTTTGTACCATGGTAAAATTATCGAGGAAAAATCTTTACTCAGAGGTTTGATCAACTCGGCGACAACGATTGCTGGTATGGGATATGAAGATGCCGAAGATGTGGAAGCAATTATTGACAAAGCGGAAAAAATGATACTGGAAGTATCGGAGCGTAAAATTGGCGGAGATTTTACCCCGATTAAAAGTATTATTTTTGATGCGTTTGGAAAGATCGAACAACTTTATGCGTCGAAGGGCGGGATTACTGGTCTTGCATCAGGATTTAAAGATTTTGACAAACTGACATCTGGTTTGCAGCCTTCGGATTTAATTCTTGTAGCTGCACGTCCGAGTATGGGAAAGACAGCCTTTACGTTAAATATTGCATCTCATGTTGCGATTCGCGAAAAAAAAGCGGTTGCTTTTTTTTCGCTGGAAATGTCGAAGGAACAGCTGGTACAACGTATGCTTTGTTCGGAGGCAACGATTGATTCACAAAGATTGCGGATTGGGGAACTTGAGGATCGTGATTGGGGTAAATTGATTAGTGCGGCTGATCGACTTGCGTCAGCACCGATTTTTATTGATGATACGGCAGGTATTACGGTAATGGAGATGCGTTCAAAAGCGCGTCGGTTAAAAATTGAACATGATTTACAGCTTATCATCATTGACTATTTGCAATTGATGCAAGGCAGCGGCAGTAAAGGCGGGGATAACCGCCAACAAGAAATTTCTGAGATTTCTCGTTCTTTAAAAGCTTTGGCGCGTGAATTGAATGTGCCGGTGATTGCACTTTCCCAGCTGAGTCGTAGCGTGGAATCACGGCAAGTGAAGAAACCAATGCTGAGTGATTTGCGTGAATCTGGGTCACTGGAGCAAGATGCTGATATCGTTGCGTTTCTTTATCGTGAGGATTATTATAATCCAGATACAGAAAATAAAAATATTACAGAAGTTATCATTGCAAAACATCGGAATGGGCCGGTGGATACAGTGCAATTATTTTTCCATAAACAATTTACGAAATTCTGTGATTTATCGAGATTGCAGGAATAAGTTTGTATGCAAAAAGGGTATGAAGTGTTCTTATGGCGGATTTAAGTTCTATAGGAATAAATTCATCCCTTTTTTATTGTGAGAATCGCATGATTTATAATTAGCATTTGACACCTATTGTATTTCAATGCTATGATAAGCGAGGAATATAAGAATACAGTTTTACGAAAACTCAAAAAGAGGCATGATATGTATGTCAATTTGAGTTGTTTTTGTCGTTTTGACAATGTGATAAAGCGAAAAAATCGAGGCTTGCTTCAACTGATTTTGCTAGCTGCAATTATGTAGACGCGATCATAGCTTGTTTCGATCTATCATAAATTAGCTTGCGTAAAAATTTACGTTTTGCTTAACTGAGAGGTGGATGTTTAATGTCAGCAGTTGTTGTAATGGGTACTCAATGGGGAGACGAGGGTAAAGGTAAAATCGTTGACTATTTGGCAGAGAGAGCAGATACAGTCGTTCGTTATCAAGGAGGCAGCAATGCCGGTCATACAGTTGTAGTAAATGGAAAAGAGTTCAAATTACGTTTATTACCTTCTGGAATTTTATATAAAGGGAAAAAATGCGTTGTTGCCAATGGTGTTGTTGTTGATCCGGAAGTATTGCTGCAAGAAATGGATGGGATGAAGGAAAAGGGAATTGATGTAGATGGCATCAGACTTTCTAACCGTGCCCATGTAATTATGCCATACCATAAGTTGATTGATGAGCTGTTTGAAGAAGCACGCGGCGATCAGAAAATCGGTACAACAAAACGTGGGATTGGTCCATGTTATATTGATAAAGATGATCGTATTGGTATCCGTGTTTGCGATTTGATGGATGAAGAAGAATTCAGCGTTAAATTAGAAGCAAATCTTAAACTGAAAAATAAACTACTCAAAGCGGTTTACAGCCATGAAGGCTTTGATTTTGAAACCGTTAAAAAAGAATATCTTGGTTATGCGGATCGTTTACGTAAACATGTTGTGGATACTTCTGCATTATTAAATGAGGAAATTAAAACAGGCAAAAAAGTATTATTCGAAGGTGCGCAGGCAACAATGCTTGATCTTGATCATGGTACATATCCATATGTTACGTCTTCTCATCCAATTGCTGGTGGCGTATGTGTGGGTGCTGGTGTTGGTCCAAATAAAATCAGCACAGTTGTAGGCGTCGTCAAAGCATATTGTACGCGTGTTGGCGAAGGCCCGTTCCCAACAGAGCAATTAAATGAAATTGGTGATATGATTCGCAATTGTGGGCATGAATTTGGGACAGTGACTGGGCGTCCACGCCGTTGCGGCTGGTTGGATGCTTGTGTTGTTCGTTATGCGGGCTATTTAAGTGGCATTGACTATATGGCAATTACGCGACTCGATATTTTAGATACATTTAAAGAAATTAAAATGTGCGTTGGCTATAAATATAAAGGTGCGCTTATCAATGAAATGCCAGCAAGCCTGAAGGTATATGCTGAAGTTGAACCGGTATATGAAACTTTTGCAGGTTGGAATACTGACATTAGCGGAGTTCGTTCTTATGATGAATTGCCTGTGAATGCACGTAAATATTTAGAGCGTATGGCAGAAGTTACAGGAATTCAATTGGGCATTGTTTCTGTAGGCCCTGGACGTGAACAAACCATTGTTTTAAAAGAAATTTTTTAAATAAGAAGTCTGCTATCTTAGATAGCAGACTTCTTCATAATAGAAAAGCATTGACAATGACATGATTGTACAGTATAATATCTCATTGTGAGTACATCGTAATGATCCACTAGCTCAGTCGGTAGAGCACCTGACTTTTAATCAGGGTGTCCCGCGTTCGAGTCGCGGGTGGATCACCATAGTAAATGATACCTTCTAAACTTTGTTTAGAAGGTTTTTTGTTACACATTGTTGATGCTTTTATCAAAATACCTCCTGCCGAATCATTCGGTAGGAGGTATTTTCAGTGGCGCCGAAAAGGCATGATAAATCCCCCAGTTCAACTGGGGGTAAAGAAAAAAACTTAAAGAGAAGTAAAGAACCTCCCATGTTAAAATTTAAGTGGCCTGACAACCACAAAAAAACATAGGAGGTTCCTGTCAATGAATGACGTACAAAGTTTATCACATAGTAAATGGAGATGCAAATATCATATAGTTTTTTCGCCTAAATATCGAAGACAGGTTATTTACAGAAAGATTAAGTCAGATATAGGAAAAATACTTAGAGAATTATGTACACGTAAAAAAGTTGAAATAATAGAGGCAGAATGTTGTCCGGATCATATTCATATGTTGGTAACTATTCCGCCACATTTAAGTATCGCAAGTTTTATGGGATATTTAAAAAGCAAGAGTAGTTTGATGATATTTGATAGGCATGCAAATTTAAAATATAAGTATGGAAATAGACATTTTTGGTGTAGAGGATATTATGTGGATACGGTAGGAAAATATGAAAATGCAATAAAGGAATATATTAAAAATCAGTTACAAGAAGATATAGCCAATGATCAATTAAGTTTGAAGGAATTTGAAGACCCGTTTACGGGTAGCAAGAATAAATAAGGCATAAAAAAGCCCCCGAGGAGGGGGCAGCCAGTGGTGATAATGTGGTTGTCAGAGCATATCAATGCATCTTTTAAGGTGCTACCACAAGTAATTGACTCTTGTAGGGTCGGAGCAGACCACCAGTTTAACTGGTGGTTTTGATTTTGAAGGACAGAGCGTTGAAAAAAATTGATCAAGGCTAAATGACTACAGTTCCACATGATGAATGGCTGAACGTATTGGACCATATAATAAGTTTTAAATCTATATTTGGAGTGCAATAAATTCACCATCATTTACTGGCTATAATTGACGGTTTGGAAAGAAAATATCCCTGAAAGTAGGAGAAGCCTAAGTGTAGGGCTTCCTGAAATTCTTCGTGTTTTTCTATTTTTTCGGCGAGGAACTTCAGCCGATAATTCCGTAATCGTTGTAAAAGCTGCCGACGATCTTTGGGTGAAGTTGTGCGAAAATCTATTTTAATGATATCGGCTAATTCTACTAATGAGAGGCGTTCTGGAGTAAATACAAAATCATCTAATACTAATAAATACCCATTTTGTTTTAGTTTCTGGCAAACGTTGATGATTTCTTCATCGGCCAGTACATCTTCTAAGATTTCTACACCGAGAATTTCTTTGGGTAGCATAACAGGAAGATTGTTTTTTAGGCAGTTTGTTGTGAAATTAATAAATGCTCTTTTTCCGTTGGTCAAGGTGTCTATACCGATGCGTAAAAAACTATTTCGGATTACATCAAGTGTTGCTTGGTCGCCGTTGATGCCGTCATAATGATTAACAAAACTACTGCGATAGAGTAACTCGTAGCCAAAAATATCTAAATTTACATCAAAAATTGGTTGGCGAGCTACTTGTACACCTAAATCTTTTAGCATAATCATTTCCTTTCATAAGCAGGCTGCGAATTTTAGATTGCAATTTGTATTTTATGGTTTTGTTTCTTCAGCAAGCAAAGATTTGGGAGGATTCTTGACCGGGTCATTGGTTAACAGATCGGGCAAGGATACGTCTAAGGCTGTTGCGAGTTGTTGAAAATAGATGATCCCGGGATTTTTTCGTTTGCCGGATTCGATTTCGCTGATTGCAGATTGTGGAACTTTCGATATAATTGCTAATTGGTTTTGGGATAACCCTTTACTTTTACGTAATTGCAATAATTGCTTACCAATATTGATCATATAGCCACCTCTAATACGAATTATAATAACATTTTATTCCTTTTAGTATTAATGTCAATACCAATTCGTATAATAAGTTATAAAAATATTTATGCTACACTCTAGCTATACGAATTCATATAAGTAAAGGGGTTATCATTGTGAAAATAGGACAGAGAATAAAAGAAATTCGAGAATCGCAAAATGTAAGCATGAATCGTCTGGCAAAACTATGTGAAGTTTCACAAGCAAACCTAAGCCGTATTGAAAGTGGGTATCAGCAGCCTGCTTTTGATACAATGGAGCGTATTATTTCCGCTTTGGGTTTTACTTTAGGTGAATTTTTTTCACTGCATAACTCTGAGGTTGATTCGGAGCTAAACAGTTTATTTGATATTGTAAGAAGTTTGAGACCAGAACAGAGACGGGCGTTAAAAGAGTTTTTAAGACAAATGAAAAAATCTTAATGTACCAATGCACGCGCCGATGGCTGTTCGCCATTGTCATAAAAAAACTGCCGCATTTTTTAATGCGACAGCCTTTGTATCATAATTTTTGTGATGAATTCTTTAGTGATTGCACATAATTAAGTTGTGTGCCCAAATTAAAGATTCTCGATATGCTTTTAATACGTCGTGTTCATGGAGCTTCAACTGTTTTATATAAACTAAACCATCCTTCCAATTGCCAATTTCATAAGTTTTTATTAATTGGTAGAGGATGAAAAATTGATTTTGTTCTTTTTCAAGTAAAGCGCGTTTAATTTCTTCGCTTAAAGAGAGTTCTTCAAGGATTTCACTCAGTGGACGATCCAGTAAAACGTCAAGGTGTGAAAACATACCCATGAGAAAGGCATCGGAAGTTCTCTGCGGACAAATTTTTTTTGCTGCTAGTTTTTCTGCAAAGCAAGCACGAATGAGTGAATTTAAAATTAATTCATCGGGTTTATTTGAAACAAGATTTTTCAGGGCGATTAAGGATACCCATTTGGTCAGTTCTTTTTTTCCCAAGAGTGCTAAAGCGTGCTGTAACGAGTTGATTTTAGTTTTAAAACCAAAAGCAGACGAATTCATAAATTTCAGTAATTTGTAAGATAGAGAGACGTCTTGTTTAATGATAGATTCCACTTTTTTTAGGTCCAATTCAGGCTGGTTGATTTCTTGGAGAATTCGCATATAACTTGTTTTATAACCGGACAAATCTTTGCCGGTTATGATGCAAGGTTTGCAAAAAAAATAGCCTTGAAAGTAGGAATATCCCATGCGAAGTGCATCCTGAAATTCTTCTGGAGTTTCAACTTTTTCAGCCAAAAATTTTAGGGGATAATTACGCATTTGATCAATTAATTGCTGTCGCTCACAGCGGTTTGTTGAGCGGAAATCAACTTTAATAATATCAGCAATTTTAATCAGCGGTAAAAAACGTGGTGCAAAAACAAAATCATCTAAAATGAGTAAATATCCTTTTTTCTTTAAATTTTCACAGGCGCAGATCAATTCTTCATCAGGTTCGACATTCTCTAGAATTTCCACAGCAATTGTTTCTTTCGGCAGCATAGCGGGAAGACTATTTTTTAACGCATTTGCAGTAAAATTTATAAACGCCTTTTTCCCATTGGTTAATACGTCAATGCCAATCAATAAAAAACTATTTGCGATGACATCAAGCGTCGCTTGATCGCCGTCAATGCCAGTATAATTATTTACGGCATTGTTGCTGCGAAATAGTAGTTCATAGCCAAAAACATTCAAATTCACATCAAAAATTGGTTGCCGAGCAACATGGACATCTGTTTGTTCCGGTTGTAGCATAATAAGCTCCCTTCCCAATCCTTTTCAATAAAAATCGTTCAATTTTCTATTAAGAGTACAAGGATAAGAGACTAACTTTGGTGTTATGTGCGCAGGATATGAAATTGTTTCGCTTCATCTAAGAATTTCGTACTTTGTGGATTCAAAATGATCATAATTTACAGAGATTCACACTCTTTTTCTACATAATTCTACGTAAGTAAATAAATTCCTGCTTTGTAGTATACTAGTGAATTATGGGATGCTTTAGTTATTGTGTATGTGAGGTGGAGATGCATGTTTTCGAAGATCGTAACTGATCAATATTTATATCATTATACAACTTTAGAAATTGCAATAGAAAAGATTTTATATTCGGGAAAAATTAGATTCGGGCCGTTTGAAGAAACGAATGATCCTCGTGAGTCACAGGACTGGAGAATCGTTGATGCGCTTCACTTACGATTGAAAAAATCCGGTGCTGATTTGATTTCCTCTGTAAATGAAGAACGATTAAAACGCTGTAAGGTACTTTGCTTAACACAGGATGATCGTTCAAATTGCCAGAGTGGTTTTGGTTGCAGAGGATTTGCCCGTGCCAGAATGTGGGCGCAATATGCGGGAAATCATCGGGGCGTTTGTTTAATTTTTGATGCAAAAAAGTTAGATCAAGAAATTGATAGAGCATTATCTGGTAAAGGAAAGGTATATCGAGGTGTTGTCACATATACGAATTCATTTCACGATGTGAGAGAAGCAGCTACTTTTAAAGCTGAAGAATTGACGAAAGATAGAATGAAATATATCGTACAAAAGCATATCGATAAGTATGCGAACACGATTTTCTTTCATAAAAATCGTGATTGGAGAGATGAGACAGAATATCGATATGTTTTTTACTCAGATGACATAGAATATCAATTTATTTCTCTTGATAAGATTTTGAAAGGGATCGTACTTGGAATTGATTTTCCGAACGTATATGATCCGGTGATTGGGCACTTTAAGGAGAAGTACGATCTGGAAGTCCGGTATATAGGCTGGGATAAAGGGATACCGTATATTCAGCCACTGAATAAAGATAAATAAGGGCATAGTTAACGATGTTGTATCGCTTAATTATGCCGTCTTTGTTATAGTGGTTTATTTTACTTGTGAAATAATACACAAAATGGTATTATTTTCATAAAAGGGCAATGTAGAATTTTATGATATAAAGAGAACGTGTTTTATGAAATGACATTGGAAGGGGGAGACCCTGCATGGCAGTTAAAACCACACGGACACAAGTCAATGCAAAGGTGCACGTCGACAATACACGTTGCACAGCTTGTGGATTATGCAGTAAAGTATGCAGTTCAGTTTTGTATATGGAAAACGGGTGCGTGAGGATCAAAGCGGATAATCTTTTTGGTTGTATTGGCTGTGCACAGTGTCAGATGGTTTGTCCTGAAGGCTGTATAACTGTTCACGGACGGACGTTATCGGTTTCCGATGATTTACCGTTGCCAGAACAAACAAAATGTGCAGATTATGAAAATCTTCATGCGTTAATGCTGTCTAGACGTAGTGTGAGAAGATTTCAACATAAAGAAGTTGAGAAAACGAAAATTACAAAAATTCTAGATGCGGCTGCAACAGCACCGATGGGAATACCTCCGTCGGATGTAAGTGTTTTGGTATTGGAGGGCTTTGATAAAGTACGTGGATTTTCCTTCGATTTTATTGATTTTGTTGCGGCAAAGCGGTGGTTTCTTTCTAAGCCAATGCGAGTTCTACTTAGACCTTTTATTGGAAAGGCGTATTGCGAAATGTTTGACGATTTTGTAGAACCCTTTCTGGATTTTGCTATTGAAGGAAAGAAAAATCAAGAAGATTATATTCTTTACGGGGCACCGCTTGCAATGGTTTTTCAAGGGTCACCTTATGCCGATCCGGCTGATGCACAGATTGCGGCTACTTATGCGATGCTTGCCGCAGAAGCTTTGGGATTGGGTACTTGTATGATTGGCTCAGTTATACCCTGGCTTGCATATGCAGGTGCGTTTAGAGTGAAGTATCATTTGCGGCCGGATCTGAAAAATGGTTTAGTCGTTATTTTTGGATACGCAGAAATAGAGTATTTGCGCGGGATACGGCGAACGTTTGCACAGGTAGATTATATCTGAACTTTTAAAGCTTGGTTAAATGTGCAGCGATAAATAGCAATAGGCGTATAAATGAATGAACAAATCATTTATTTTCCATATAAATAATTAAAAGCAGGTTTTTGACGTTTATTGGCAAATGTTATAACTATAAAATATTATTTGCTAAATTATATTTATAGGTGAGGGCGAAATGAAGCGGATTGAGCATGTTTTTGAAATGGTGAAAAGTTTGTGCAGTGAACGACGTTCGTGTACTGGTGTAAGTACAGATGACATTGCAAATGAACTTGGGATTCAACGATCAAATGCCTCCGGAGATTTAAATGCACTTGTAAAAGCGGGCAGATTAGAAAAAATTGAAGGAAAGCCGGTCTTATATAAACTGACACAGAAAAATGTAAAGGATGACTATACACCGCTGGAATCTTCTATCATGGATCAAATTATTGGGGCAAATAAAAGCTTGAAAACTGCTGTACAGAAAGCAAAGGCAGCCGTTATGTATCCACCGTTGGGACTACATACCTTGTTGTTTGGGGAGACAGGCGTTGGAAAGTCTATGTTTGCAGAGTGTATTTTTCGGTATGCCAAAGCAATTGGTCGATTAAAAGCCGATGCACCATTTGTCGCGTTTAACTGTGCGGACTATGCACATAATCCGCAGCTTTTACTTACGCAGTTATTTGGCGCGAAGAAAGGAAGTTATACAGGTGCCGAGCGAGATCGAAGCGGATTAGTAGAAAAGGCCGATCATGGAATCTTATTTTTAGATGAAGTACATCGACTCCCGCCGGAAGGGCAGGAGATGCTATTTTATTTGATTGATAAAGGTGCTTTTCGCAGTATGGGGGATGTAGAAGCCTATCAAAAAGTAGAAGTTTTGATTATTTGTGCTACGACGGAACAGAATGATTCTGCATTGCTGCGGACTTTTACACGACGCATTCCGATGATGATTCATTTACCTCCGATCAGAGAACGGACAATGAATGAACGATGGGAGCTGATTAAATGCTTTTTTCAAAGAGAGGCGCAATGCTTAAAGGTACCAATTGGCATTTCACCAAATTCATTGAAAGCGTTTTTGCTCTATGATTGTGTCAACAATATCGGTCAGCTAAAAAATGATATCAAACTCAGCTGTGCCAAAGCATTTTTGGATTATGTGGGCAGTAACGATAAAGTGCTGCGTGTCCATAGTGAAGATTTACCGGAATATATTAGACGTGGTTTCGTCAAATATAAAGAACATCGCGGTGAGTTGGATAAAATCGGCGTGATGGAAGAAATCATTTTTCATCCATCACAAGATGCCTGTGTTGAGGCTCAACAGGCAGGTGCGTTTAACATTTACGAATCGTTAGAAGAGAAAATGATGGATTTAAAAGCAAAAGGGTTGAGCGAAAGTGATGTTCAGCTGATTTTGGCAATGGACATCGAAACTTACATAAAAAAATATATGATGAAATTCAGGCAGGGGAATCTGGAAGAATTATATAAAATTGTTGACAGAAAAGTAGTTGACGTTGCACAGGAATTTTTGCGATATGTTAGTGAACGGCTAGAACGACAATATGATGATAAAATCTTATTTGGTATGAGTATTCATATTTCGAGTACGTTGGAGCGCATCCGGGAAGGACGGGAAATTTCAAATCCTTATCTGGATGAAATACAAAAGCTATATGCAAAAGAATTTGTAATTGCCCAATATTTTGCGGTGCTTATACAAAAAAATTTCGCGATACAGGTTCCTATGGCAGAAGTCGGATTTATTACAATGTTTTTGGTCGCGGATGATTATATTGAAAAGACCAATACGGGGCGGGTCGGCGTAATTGTGGCAATGCATGGTGTCAGTACCGCGAGCTCAATGGCAGAGGTCGCCAATCGACTGCTAGGGGAGAAACATGTAGTGGGCTATGATATGCCTTTAGATCAAAAAACTGAAACAGCCTTGGAGAATATTACAAAACTGATTGAAGTGCATAATGAGGGACAAGGTGTTATTCTTCTTGTTGATATGGGATCATTGGTGATGTTTGGTGACATGATTTATGAACGTACTTTAGTGCCGATTAAGACAGTTGAGATGGTGAGTACACCAATGGTTTTAGAAGCGGCACGTAAATCTTTGATGCGTGTTTCTTTAAATGATATTTATTATGCAGTGACCAATTTAAGCCCGTATATCGGGCGTATGCATGGGAATGTATTTCGTGAGCAGTTGAAAGATAATGTGATTGTAACGGCATGTATTACTGGTCAGGGGACGGCGATCAAATTAAAAAATATGATCGAAAAATCTTTGCAGGAAAATGGCCGAAAGATTGATGTTATACCCATTGAAATCGGCAGCATAAAAAATTTTGAGCGGCAGTTGGATAAGGTCAAACAGGAAAAAAATCTGGTTGCAGTTGTAAGCAGTATCAGACCACAGGATCGAAGCATTAAACATATTTCTACGAAGCAACTGATCGAGGGAGATTTGGAGCCTTTACTTATGGAAAGCATGGGCGAAGTAAGACAGACGGAGCTGGTACTGGAAAAAGTTCAGTTTATGCAAGAAGTCATTCAAGAGAATCTTAAAATTGATGGCGAAAAATTTATGCAAGCATGGAATGCATTTTATAAAAAGTTAAAAAATTATAATCTTGTATTGAGTGAAGAAGTCGGAATTGGATTGATTATGCATTTGGCTTGTGTTGTTGAAAAATTAGTAAGGGGTGAAAGCCTTGACTATACAAAACAAAGGCATATTGATGAGCGTGATAAATATGAAGCAAGTTATAAAGCTATAGCAGATTGTCTACGCGCATTAGAGGAAAGCTTTCAAATTACATTGGATGAATATGAATATGAGAATATAGTAAAACTCATGTATTATCTGTGATGTTTATATGCGAGAAGCAATAGCAGCAGATTGCTGAAGTTTATTGTGTAGACAGTCTGAACAGATGTTTAGGTTTGAGCCTAAACATCTGTTTTTTCATTCTAAGATACGATACAAAAAAGAATACACAAAAATACACATGACGATCAGAATTGAAAATTATCAGGCTTTTCAAATAATTAGGACAAATTTATGTGTATTGGCATAGTTCTTGCGTTTAAGAAAAGTAAAAGGAAAGGAGGAAAATGAGAACGCGGGTGTGAGATTGCGTGATGAGTCTGAATACCAAAGTAGAAAAGGAGTGTATATGTATGGACGGAATTATTAAATGGCTTGAAGAAACTTATACGCCGATCGCCTCACGAATTGGAGAACAACGGCATTTGAAAGCAATTAGAGATGGTATCGTAGCCCTCATACCTTTATTATTGATAGGATCGTTATTTCTTATTTTGGCTTTTCCGCCAATCCCAGTGTTAGCGGATATGGTAAAACCTTATGTGGGCAGTTTATGTTCGGTCAACAATGCTACCATGGGGCTTATGGGACTTATGGCAGCTTTTTCGGTAGCATACTCATTAGCGAATTCTTACAAAATGGATCCGTTAGCGAATTCTTTATTCAGTGTAGCAGCTTTTATGCTGGCAACGCCATTTACGAAGGATGGTAATATTACCTCTGCATGGATGGGGAGTAAAGGATTGTTTGTTGCGATGCTGTCCGCCGTTTTTGTAGTAGAAATTCAGCGGTATATGATTCGCAAGAATTTTGTATTTAAATTGCCAGAAGGGGTACCGCCGGCAGTCATGCGTTCTTTTACTGCGTTGCTCCCTGGTTTTACAGCACTTGCTATTGTTTGGGTGATTAATAGCGTATTATTAACTGGTCAAACCAATGTTCAAGATTTTATTTATAAGATTCTTGCGGCACCAATTCTTAGTATGGGCGCTACATTACCGGCATTTTTGCTCTGCATATTGTTTGCACAGTTATTATGGTGTGTAGGACTGCATGGTGCTGCCTTGGTACAGGGAACGATGAGCCCAGTATGGTTTGCATTAGCTGAACAGAATGCTGCTGCAAAGGCTGCTGGTGAAGCCCTTCCGAATATCGTCTGTAATCAGTTGTGGGATGTGTATGCATTGATCGGTGGATCGGGTGCTACTTTGGCACTGGCTTTTATGCTGCTCTTATTTAGCAGATCCAGACAGTTAAAAGTTCTTGGAAAGTCGGCGATTGGACCTTCGCTTTTCAACATCAATGAGCCAATTTTATTTGGAATGCCAATTGTCATGAATCCGGTGATCATGATTCCATTTATCTTTGCGCCATTGATTACTGCAACGATTGCGTATTTTGCGATTGATGCAGGTTTAGTGGATAAAATGTTTGCAATTGCGCCGTGGACTACGCCGCCAATTATCAATGCTTTCTTAGATACCGGAGATATCAGAGCCTCCGTATTACAATTAATTTGCTTCTTAGTTTCCGGTGCGATTTACTATCCATTCTTTAAGATGTGGGATAAAGCGAAATTAAAAGAGGAAAAAGGTGCAATCGCGGAGACAAAACCATCTGTAACATCAAACCAAAGTTTTCATGTTTAAAATCAGTAATTTGGGATGGCATTTAAAAAAATCATTGCATATTGAGGAGAGAAAAAAATGAAAAAAAGTTTAAGTACAATTTTGGCTTTGACACTTTCGGCTGGGATTACGGGAACAGCACTTGCATCCAGTATTTTTTCTGATGTACCTGAGAAACATTGGAGTTATGATGCTGTCAATCAATTAGCAAAAGATGGTATAATAGAGGGGTATCAAGACGGAACTTATAGAGGAGATCACGTTTTAAGCCGTTATGAAATGGCGATTATTGTCGCTAGGGCAATGACGAAAGTAGATCAGGCAAGTGCACAAGATCAAGCTTTAATTAGAAAGCTTGAAGCGGAATATGCTACAGAAATAGATAAACTAAATGATAAGTACGATAAATTAGATAAACGAGTCGATAAGGTAATGCTCAGTGGTTTTGTAAGAGCGAAATATGACAGTGATACGAGCAATGGGCTCAGTACCAATGTCAATAAACATTTCTACATGAATTTAGAAGGAAAAATGAAAGTTGACGATCAATGGGATGCACATTTTCAAAGTGAAACGCGCAAAGGGTATACTGCCAATGGACAGTATTGGAGAACCAAAGGTGATGATGATCAGGACGGTACTTTCCAAAGGATTTGGGTTGAGGGAAGAAACGGACAAGTTGGCGTAACCATGGGGAAAAAATGGTGGGGGTATGGTTTCCAAAATGTTGCATTCGGTCATGCGGCGAACGGTATTCAACTGGATTATAATTTTTCACCGAGTTGGAAGGGCAGTGTATTCAGTCTAAGACCAACGCAGGGAAATTTAATGAGCATGGCAGATGGCTCGGTAGATTCGCAATCGGCCAATATTAAAGGGGTAAATTTTGTTGGTAAGTTGGGCAAGAATCTAGAAGCGAATTTGGTGCTTGCCGGAAATGATGATAAGGATGTACAAAAGATGGATCGATGGGGTTCCTTAGATCTAAGAACGAAGTTAAATCAGAATTTGGTACTTACTACAACGTATGCTAAAACAAATGCGGATCTTGAAGATAGTAGTCAGGAATACAGATTGGATTATAAGGGTGTAGATCTGAATAAAGTGGGGTCTTTTGGTGCGTATGTTCGTTATGTGAACTTTGGCAAATACGGAGATGCTTCACATGATGATGAATGGTGTTCCTTACCAACGGATATGAAAGGCTGGATTTTTGGAGTCACCTATGTACCATATAAAAATGTACAATGGGAAACATTCTATTCTGAACAGAAATTAAATATTTCAGGTCTTAGTACCGGAGATTATAATTACGGCACAGGAACCGCTGTGGAGCAGAATGCAAAACGAAAACTAATTCGTACGCAATTAGATTTCCATTTCTAAAAAAGAAATTTTTTGTAATAAAGGGTTTGGGAAAGGGATTTTACATAAAAGAGGGGAACACGTGATGAATATTTTATTGGTCTGTTCAGCGGGAATGTCAACAAGTTTATTGGTGACAAAGATGCAAAAAGAAAGTGAAGCCAGCGGTGGAGATGATAACATCTTTGCTTGTTCGGTAGATCAGCTGGATGAGTATATCGATACATATGATGTCGTATTGATCGGTCCGCAGATTCGATATAAAGCGAAGAGTATCGGCGAAATTGCTGCTGCTAAAGGAAAAGTTTCGGCGGTGATTGATTCGGTAAGCTATGGCATGGTAGACGGAAAGAAAGTTCTCGCGCAAGCATATGCCATGAAAGGATAGTTGATTTTTAGGAGGCAGTATTTATGAATAGCGAGCAAATTGTTTTTACGATGATCTTGCATGCAGGTGATGCCCGCAGCCACGCGCTTGAAGCCTTACGTTGTGCTCGTAAAGGAGAATTCAGCAAAGCCGAAGACCTTATGGGCAAGGCAAAAGCCGAACTTATTGAGGCGCATCATATTCAGACGGAGCTTTTACAAGCAGAGTCACGGGGCGAAAAGCAAGAGGTAAATTTATTATTAATCCATGCACAAGATCATTTGATGACGGCTATTTTAGCAAAAGACTTAATTGAAGAGATGATTTTATTATATAAGAAATGAAAAGGGGATAATGTACGTGAGATATTATTTACCTGAGAATTTTATGATGGGTGCTTCAGCATCTGCTTGGCAGACGGAAGGATGGGCGGGTAAAACGGCAAAGCAGGATTCTCTGATCGATACTGCCTACAAAACAAATCCGGAAAGATGGCACCAAGGCTATGGGCCAACCATTGCAACCGATTTTTATCATCGCTATAAAGAAGATTGTGCATTGATGAAACAAATGGGGTTGAAAGCCTATCGAACATCAATTGATTGGTCCAGATTTATCAAAGACTATGAAACTGGAGAGGTCAATGAAGAAGCAGCGGCTTTTTATAGTGCCGTAATTGATGAATTGATTCATAATGGTGTTGAACCAATTCTTTGCTTAGAACATTGGGAATTACCCAATCAATTGTTCGAGAAGTATGGTGGCTGGAAATCCAAAAAAGTTGTGGAGCTTTATGTTCAATATGCTGAAGCTGCATTTCAGCTGTATGGCGATAGAGTGAAATATTGGTTTACCTTTAATGAACCGATTGTATTTCCTGAACTGGCAATTATGGATGGCGTTTGGTATCCATATAAAAATGATACGCAGGAAGCGATGCAGTGGAACTATCATAAAGTATTAGCAACTGCAAAGGCTGTTCAGGTATATCATGAAAAAGGATATGGCAAAAAAATAAATGGGAAAATCGGCATTATTATCAATGCAGCACCAAGTTACCCGCGTTCTACATCTGCTGATGATGTGTATGCGGCTAAAATGCATGATTTATTCTATAATAAAATCTATATGGATCCGTGCATTAAAGGTGAGTTTCCTAAAGAATACTTTTCCATACTGAGAGAACATGATTGCATGATTGATGTTACAGAGGAAGAGTTGTCAATCATAAAAGCCAATACAATCGATCTTATGGGGTTGAATTATTACCGTCCTAATCGCGTAAAAGCTAGGATGTCTGCATGGAACTCAAAGATTAAATTCAGCCCGCATTACTATTATGATGAGTATGAACTGCAAGGGAAGAAAATGAATCCATTCCGAGGCTGGGAAATTTATGCGAAGGGATTATACGATTTTGCCATGATATTAAAAAAAGAATATCATGATTTGCCTTGGTTAGTTACGGAAAGCGGCATGGGCGTAGAGGGAGAATGGCAGCATAAAGATGCAACTGGGGTAATCCAAGATGATTATCGGATCGATTTTGTTGCGGATCATCTGCGCTGGTTATACAAAGCAATTGATGAAGGCAGTCAATGTTTTGGGTACTTGATGTGGAATTTCACGGACAATGTTTCTCCTTATAATGCATTTAAAAATCGTTATGGGTACGTGGAAATTGATTTAGAAGATAATAGAAACAGACGAATAAAGAAATCGGGTCATTGGATTAAAAAGACTATGCAAGATGGTTATTTTGAATATGATGAATTTGAACCTAGTTATAAATAACTTTTTATAACTATTGAGAAAAAAGATCTTAAAACCTTGCGATTTGTTCGCAGGGTTTTTCTTTTGATTGACAGCTGTCTTTATTTGGTGAAAAAAATAATAAAATAAACTATTGCAAAATAGAATGATGTTGTGTATACTAATCAAGTGACGTAAGCGTCAAATTGTTGCATGAGTAGTATTTTTGGCGTATTTTGTCATTGGTTTTGTGGCCCGTTGGTCAAGCGGTTAAGACACCGCCCTTTCACGGCGGCTTCACGAGTTCGAATCTCGTACGGGTCACCAATTTTATATGGGCGATTAGCTCAGCTGGGAGAGCGCCTGCCTTACAAGCAGGATGTCGGCAGTTCGATCCTGTCATCGCCCACCAAAAAAACAATATGGCCTGGTAGTTTAGTTGGTTAGAATGCCGCCCTGTCACGGCGGAGGTCGTGGGTTCGAGTCCCATCCAGGTCGCCATTTATGCCTTGGTAGCTCAGTCGGTAGAGCAGAGGACTGAAAATCCTCGTGTCGGCAGTTCGATTCTGTCCTAAGGCACCATTATGATCCACTAGCTCAGTCGGTAGAGCACCTGACTTTTAATCAGGGTGTCCCGCGTTCGAGTCGCGGGTGGATCACCATTTTGTGGCCCGTTGGTCAAGCGGTTAAGACACCGCCCTTTCACGGCGGCTTCACGAGTTCGAATCTCGTACGGGTCACCAAAAAAAGCAGAGAACCAAAATCAGAATTGATTTTGTGTGATTCGCTTTGTTCCGAGCGTAAGTGAGGAACCTCCATTTATTTTATGGGCGATTAGCTCAGCTGGGAGAGCGCCTGCCTTACAAGCAGGATGTCGGCAGTTCGATCCTGTCATCGCCCACCAATGATATAAAGAGTAGAGACTATCTAACTAGATAGTCTCTTTTTAGTATGTAGATAAACTATGGACAGATAGGTCGCTGGTCGGCGATAAGCGCTCAGCTGCGTCGTTACAGTAAGGTGCTACTCGTCGACGTACCGACGTACGACTCCTCCGTAACACCTTACTGTGCCTAGCATCTAAGCACTTCTCACCAACCAGCAATCTATCTTCGTACTAGTTTATGAGTGGAACGGATGTAGTTATTTTCTAGGGCTTGACATAAATATTTTATTTCATCGACAACCTAAAGAGGCTACCTAGCTAGATAGCCTCTTTTAGTATGTTGTTATTCAAGTTTATAAATGATCTGTGAAGTTTTACTTCACTTCGGGGCGTGTATGTTAGCTGCTTCGATCGAATGAAATTAAAGTAATTTTTCAATTGCTTCTTTCATTGCGGATGGTTCTGTTGTAGGCTCATACCGTTTAACGACGTTGCCGTTTCGATCAATTAAAAACTTCGTAAAGTTCCATTTAATTGAATTACCCTCCAAGAAGGCAGGGAATCTTTCTTTTAATACATTGTGTAATTTTTCTCCGGTTGGATGGTTATAATCAAACCCTTGAAAAGGCTCTTGGTCGCTTAGATATTGGAAAAGCGGATGGATGTTTTCATCACGTACATTTATTTTTTCAAATAACGGGAAAGTTACCCCATAATTCACTTGGCAGAAATTTTGTATCTCATCGCTTGTACCAGGTTCTTGTTCAGCAAATTGATTGCTCGGAAAACCTAGAATTACGAGACCTTGATCTTTATATTGCAGATATAAATCTTGCAGTCCCTTATATTGAGGTGTAAAACCGCATTTGCTTGCAGTGTTTGCAATAATGAGTACCTTTCCTTTGTATTTTGAGAGTGATACTTCTTCACCTTTGATGGTTTTTGCGTTAAAATCATAAATATTCATTTTACATTCCTCCTTGGTTTAAGTTTAAATACGTATCCAATTCTTCTTTGTTAAAGCCGATGACAACATTTTTTTCAATCTGTGCGACAGGGACGTTAAGTTGATTTGTAAGAGCAAATAATTCGTCTCGACCGGCTTCATCGTCTTCGACATTGACCTCGGTAAAATCGATATTGTTTAGGGAAAGATATTTTTTTAATTTTTGGCACCATGGACAATTTGGAATAGAATATACTTTAACCATTTTTACTGCTCCTTTCCTTTTTCTGCAATGTATTTTTCAGCGAGCAGAGCGGCTACGGTTCCATCAGCAGCAGCGGTTGTTAGTTGCCGTATGGGTTTTGTTCGTATATCGCCTGCAGCGAAAACACCTTTAATATTGGTTTCACAAGTCTCTCCAGCGATAATATGCCCGGATTTAGCCAGTGCTATATCGTTTTTATATAACTGTGTTCTTGGCTCAACGCCGATATTTACAAAGATACCATTTACATCTAATGTTTTTTGTACATTAGATGAGGTGTCCGGGATAATTTTCAATGCCGTAGGCATCAATGATTTGTCCGCCTACGAGTTCATCTTCTAAAATTAAGGTAGTTAACTTCATTCGTGCAGCATATAATCCGGCAGTTAATCCACCAATGCCGGCACCGATAATAAGCACATCCAATGGCTTTTGTGATTTTGGCAATTGTCTCACCTGCTTTCAGTTTTATAAAAAGTTAAGGAGAAATAATGCACTGAATCTGATAAAATTTTTACTGTAGTATAATACTAGAGTAACCGTTTTTATCTTATTTTACAATCTTTACGTTATTTAGATAATTTAACTATTCTAATTATAAAATTTTCAAGAGGGGAAGGTCGTTTATTATGAACTGCATAGAGTTGAGCAAGGAGCGGAAGCAAATTCTCATCGAAGAAATCAAAAAAATTTTTATGCACGAATATGATGAGGAGATAAGCACTTTTAAGGCTGAAAATTATTTGGACTTTACCTTGAACACTATGGGCGTATATATTTACAATCAGGCGATTGCAGATACGCATGAGTTCATGCAGCAAAAAACAGAGGAACTATTTAGTTTGGAAAAGCGGGTTATTAAATAAGATAACCTTAGATTTGAAATAAGTTAGTGAGTGAAAGACAATAATAATAGCGAATGCAAGTTGCATTCGCTATTATAAAATCGTCCTCTACTACGATAAGAAATATGGCATATAAGAATAAATTATTTATTCTTATATGCCATCATAGGGTGCAGTATTGTGTTGTATACTATAATTTAAGATTTTTTTACTTTCATGAATTTGCAGTTATTGCATTTTGGTTGATGCGCATCGTATTCCTCAGGGGATACGGCTGCATTTAGATAGCATTTGCCTTCCCAGCAATATAGACATTGGCAAGTTTCTTCTTGTTTCATAGAGGACACATCCTTTCAAAGGTTTGATTTATTTCAGATGGAAGATTCCAATCCTGAAAGCGGATTCAGCTTGTTTTGAAAATGTATATTCTTAAATCAAGCTACATTTTTTATTATACGTATATTAAAAAAATAGTAAATAGATTTACAGTATGTATACAGAATAATTGAATTGTATACAGTATGTGATAATACAAAACTCGAAATCATAACATTTATAGTATAAATATCCAGAAATATATGCATAAATTGGTTATCTGCTAATGGAATGTATACTTGAAATACTTTTTTTATAGTGGTAGAATAATAATGTTGTGGATGATGAACAATTTTTATATGCGGGCGTAGCTCAATGGTAGAGCGCTTGCTTCCCAAGCAAGACACGAGGGTTCGATTCCCTTCGCCCGCTCCATAAGTAAATCAAGCCCTCACAGGGATTCCTGTGAGGGCTATTTTTATGCGAAAAAACCTTAAAAAAACCTTATGGGAGATAGTCTACGAAAAGAATTTTTTAAATTTCATTCATTAAGAAAAGGATACCAATAGGTTTGCAAAAGCTGATTTAAATAGCTTGCGAAATTTTCTTGCTTTTCTGTTTGAGATAAATTTTCCTGTTTTTGCTGCTTTTTCTGGAGGCAGGATTCAAAATCTTTTTTATTTTCAATGCGCTAGGTAAAAACCCCGACTTCCAGTCGCAATAATAACCCCTGTACTTCAGTGCAGGGGCGTTCAGTGGAATTAGGTCAGGAATTAGAACGTCAAAGGCAAGCGAGAAAAGATTTTATTGCAGATACCCGCAATTTGGAAGTGAAGACAACGGGGCGTAATACAGTATTATCACTTAGCTTAGAAAATACTGCGACAGATTTTATACTCAATGAACTGGCTCATCAGCAGATCGCGTCCAGACAGCAAATTCCTTATCGGTATTATCAGAAGATGTGGGAAGAATATCCATCGCTCTTAGACGATAATATCAATAGTTGGTTCATGAAAGCCCCGGAACGCCGGATGATCCGCACGTTAGATGGTAATGTTAGAGCTTTCCTATCTGACCGTTACAGAAGATTAGATAATTTAGAGCTTTGTACAGCCGTATTACCGTTGATTAAAGAAATGAAAGGTGCTGAAATTATCTCTTGTGATGTAACGGAAACGCATATGTTTTTGAAAATTATTAATAAAAAACTCAAAGCTGAAGTAGCTGTAGGGGATGTTGTTCCGGCTGGTATGGTGATCAGCAATAGTGAGGTTGGGCTGGGAAGTTTAAAGGTGGAGCCGCTTATTTATCGGCTGGGCGGGGAGCTTTTAACGGTGCCTGTGAAGAAGATGCTACAATCGGTGCAAAAAGAAGCTGGCGTATGCAATGTAACTCCAATTGCAAAGCGGTTAATGGCCTAAAAAATTAAGTGCAATATGTTTGTAAAAACTTTCTTATATAATTTTGCAGTTAGCTTATTAAAAGAATAAACTAACTGAATTTTGATTATTCTATTAATATTTAGTTTATTTTATAAATAAACTAAATATTAAGCAAAATTTTGCTTATAAATTTAGCTTATTTGGAATATAATATAAATATGAGGAGGGATGAAGATGCTTGAACGTGATTTATTAGAATTAGTAGAAAAAATACAAAACTATCAAACAGAATTTTATGATATTGAGGTAAAAGAAGCACACGAAGGATGTCCTAAAAAATTATATGATACGATATCTGCTTTTTCTAATCAAAATGGTGGAGGCACATTAGTATTTGGGCTAAAGGAAGCGACTGGTTTTGAGGAGGTTGGTGTATATGATCCAGCTGATTTACAAAAGAAAATGACTGAACAATGTAAGCAAATGTCGCCAATTGTAAGACCTGTTTTCACTTTTTGTAAAATTGATAACAAAATCATTATGGCAGCTGAAATCCCGGAAATTGATGTGAATGATAAACCATGTTTCTATACAGGAAAAGGGCGGCTGACAGGTTCATACATACGAGTTGGAGACTCTGATGAACAAATGACAGAATATGAAGTGTATAGTTATGATGCCTTTAGGAATAAATATCAGGAGGATATTCGTCTGACTGAAAAGGTACCAGTTTCTATGCTTGATAAAAATAAATTGGATGCGTATGTGATCGCGTTAAAAAATAAAAAAACTAGATTAGCGGCAATGCATAATGAAGAAATTTATGAATTGATGGGCGTGACCAAAAGTAATATACCAACTTTAGCGGGAACCATGATGTTTTGTAAATATCCACAGGGTTATTTTCCGCAATTTTGTATGACCGCTGTTGTTGTCCCGGGATATGAAGTGGGCGAAGTTGGAAGTATGGGAGAACGGTTCATTGATAATAAAAGAATTGATGGGACAATTCCTGAAATGTTAGAAGAAGCAGTACGGTTTGTATATAAGAATAGTGCAATTAAAACAATTATTGATAAAGCAACCGGACAAAGACAGGATAAGATGGAATATCCAATGGATGCAATCAGAGAAATTATATTAAATGCGTTGATTCATCGCGATTATAGCATACAGACGGAGGGGATACCGATACAGCTACTCCTGTTTAAAGACAGGCTGGAAGTTAAAAGTCCTGGCGGACTGTATGGAAGATTTAGAATTGATCAGATTGGTAAGGCACAGCCTGACACAAGAAATCCTGTGATTGCTACTATGATGGAAGATCTGTCGCTTACTGAAAATCGTTATTCAGGAATACCAACGATTCGGAGAAGTATGAAAGAATTTGGATTAAAGGAACCTGTATTTGATGATGCCAGGAATTATTTTTCTGTGACCTTATATAATGAGACTGCCAATGCGTCTAAAATTGAAGAGCATGGAGACTTGGTTAGATTTTGCAGGGTTCCAAGAAGCAGGGATGAAATTACTGCATATTTAGGTTTAAAAACAAATTATCATGCGATGAAAAAGTATATTTTGCCTTTAATTGAAAAAGGTAAATTAAAATATACAATACCAGATAAGCCAAAGAGTAGAAATCAAAGGTTTATTGCTGATTAATTTATAAGGTGTCAACACCTTATAAAAACCTTATAAAAACCTTATAAAGATTATCTAAGGTTATTGTCCTGAATATATGGAGAATATCTATCAAAAACATCGGACATATAATCTTGAAAAAATTTTTTTCAATTGTTTCTTGCTCTTCCGTTTGGTTGTATGTTAGAAATTCTTGAAAGTATTCAGAGCAGAATTTTAAACCGGAAATACCGCGGGGATGTGTTTTATTTAGAATGTAATATAAATATATATAATTAAATGATCGTATATAGCAGCGTGAATTTAAATTAGTAGCGGTTGATGATATTTATAAGGTTATATAATAAATATATTGCGGTAATATTGAGTTTTTATGTTAAAAGGGTATAATAAAAGAAAAAGGAGGCGTTGGTATGCTGTTAAATCCTTATACACCGGGAGCAGGAGTTCCTCCGAGATATTTAGCAGGACGAGAGGATACCATGAAAAGTGCCGAGGAAGCATTAGCGTATATTTCTCATGGATATTTTGCACGTTCTGTTGTTTATTATGGATTACGTGGTGTCGGCAAGACTGTTTTACTGAACCATATTGAAAATATGGCCGAAGAGCGAAATATTCATTTTGAACAGATTGAAATAGCAGAACGTGGTTCCTTTAAAAGCACTATTTCATTGCACGTTTTAAAGCTGATTCGTCAGATGAGTATAAAGTCTAAAATGAAACAATACATAGATAAAGCATTATCAGTATTAAAAGCCTTCTCTATAAAATATTCACCAGAGGGTGAAGTAAGTGTTGGAGTTGACCCGGAAATTATAGCTGCGATTGGTGTAGCGGATACAGGAAACTTTCAAAACGATTTGACCGAATTATTTGTAGCCTTAGGTACGATTGCGCAGAAAGAAGAGTGTGGGGTTGCATTATTTATTGATGAAATCCAGTATTTAAAAGATGATGAATTTGAAGCTTTGATTGCTGCGATACACAGAGTCAATCAAAAAGCATTACCGCTGATTGTATTTGCCGCTGGTCTGCCTAAAATTGCAAAAATAGCTGGTGATGTAAAATCTTATGCAGAACGTTTATTTGCGTTTGTTTCGATAGGTTCCTTGTCTTATGAAGCAGGGAAACTGGCATTAACCGAGCCTGCAAAAAGATGGAATGTAGAGTATACGGATAAGGCGATTGCACAAATACTGGAGAGTACAGAATGTTACCCGTATTTTCTGCAAGAGTATGGTAAGCAAGTATGGGGGCAATTGGGTGACGAACGTACCATTAATGAGAAAATGGTAAAAGCCGCCTATGTCGATTTTGAGAAAAGCTTAGACGAGAGTTTTTTCAAGGTTAGGCATGATAGAGCTACACCAAGAGAACTTGAGTTTATGCTGGCAATGGTGAAAACAGGCAAACTGCCGTGTTCCACAAATGATATTGCCGTGCAACTGAATTGTGCAATGTCAACGGTATCGCCGCTTAGAGCGCAACTAATTCACAAGGGATTTATCTACTCATCCAATCGCGGTGAGGTGGATTTTACTGTACCGCAGTTTGATAAGTTTTTAAAAAGAATACATGAACTTTAAAGAATAATTGCTTCTAGGCGTCCGCTTAAAGGATATAGAGAACTGTGGTGCTATATTGTGATATTTACTTAAGATATTTATTTGATAAATTATTTGATGATGTTTAGTAATTTATTTGATTATTAAATGATGAAAATATAAATATATACATTGAATGTTTAATTTATAAGGATTATTAATTAAAAATTTATTTGATGATTAATTTGATTGCATATGTGATATAATAGTATTAAATTGTAAATAGGCGGTGTGAAATATGCCTTTTCAGGAAGAGCAGATCAATTTAATTATTCATGAGGCAAGAGCACATAGTACGGAATTGCCCTGGGGTGAATTTAAAGTAAATAAATGTACGCAGCCACAGGAAATAGGTGAGTATATTAGTGCGCTATCAAATACAGCAGCGCTTTATAATAAAGATAAGGCGCTCATGATCTGGGGCATTGATGATGAGACCCATGAACTGGTCGGTACGGAGTTTGATCCATCGAAAGTAAAACAGGGGAATCAGGGATTAGAGCTATGGATTAGTACACAATTAGATCCTCAGGTACAGTTTTATTTTCATAAGACAGAGCTTGAAGAGAAGAAAATTATTTTACTAGAAATTTCGAGTGCTGCTTCTGCACCGGTTAAGTTCAAAAATATAGATTATATTCGTATTGATTCACATAAGAAAAAATTAAAAGATTATGTGGATACCGAGCGGGAATTATGGGCGATTCTTGCCAAAAAATCATTTGAAATTATGACTGCTATGGAAGATGTACCGGGTGATTTTGTCATTCGGCTGTTAGATTATCCGGCGTATTTTGATTTATTATCACAAGAGCTGCCGAGTGATAAAGTGGGGATATTAAATGCTTTACTTGCCGATGGTCTAATCGCAAAATGTGTGACGGGAAATTACAATATTACGAATTTAGGTGCTATTTTATTTGCGAAGAAGTTATCTGATTTTCCATCTTTGGAGCGAAAGGCAATTCGTGTAATTCAATACAAAGATAACTCCCGCATTCATTCTGTGAAAGAGCAAATTGGCCATAAGGGCTATGCAACGGGTTTTGATGGATTAATTGAATATATTAATGGGATTTTACCTCGCAATGAAATCATGGGCAGAGCATTGAGAAAGGATATTCCGATGTATCCGGAGCTGGCTGTCAGAGAAGTTGTAGCAAATGCAATTATTCATCAAAATTTCTTTTTGCAGGGAACAAGTCCGATGATTGAAATTTTTGAAGATCGTATGGAAGTAACGAATCCGGGTACACCTCTGATTGAAACGAAGCGGTTTATAGACTCACCGCCAATTTCAAGAAATGAAAAATTGGCATCTTTTATGCGGCGGATCGGTGTTTGTGAGGAACGTGGCAGCGGTTTTGATAAAATTGTTCATCAAACTGAATATTATCAACTGCCTGCACCGGAGATTGAGGTTTATCATAATAATACAAGGGTTACGATGTTTGCCCATAAAGATTTTTCAAAAATGAGCAAAGAGGATAAAATGCGTGCTTGTTATTTGCATGCTTGTTTGAAAAGAGTGAATCGTGAATATATGACGAATTCATCGCTCAGAGAACGCTTTAAAGTTGCAGCTAAAAATAGTGCGGTGATCTCCAGGTTATTAAATGACAGCTGTGAAGCGGGATTGGTAAAAATAACTGATGATACGGTGACAGCAAATAAAAATAGGCGATATGTTCCTTATTGGGGATAGATATGGCTGCTATCACGTATACGTATCTATGAATAAAAATAATTTTCCACTTTGCATGAAGTGCCAAAAATTTTATCCTATGCAAACAGTATGAAAATATCACGTTGATAAAAATGCTATATAATAAGAGGTGATATAAGGACGGTGATTTTATGAGAAAACAAGAGAGAATCATCTGTAATGTAACAGCTTCAATGGCTATGGAAGGTCATATATTGACCGAAGCAGATAAGACTAGCAGGTGTGAATATATAGAATCTATGGCAGAGGAACTGTTCCATCGATTGAGAAAAGAAAAGTGCATGGAGCTAGATAAATCAAGGCTCTATAGGACTGTTATGGGGTATTTTAGCCGTTGAAATCTAATGCTTTGCTGAACAATCAAGACCTGCAACAGAAAAAATTCAGGCAACACTTGCAGATCTGAATCGTGCTGTAATTGAAAGTTCAAAGACAATTGAAAAAATAGGGGCGATCAGGCAGGAACAAGCAGCTTCTACGAAAGAAATTACAGCACATCTTTCTCGTTTAACGAGTGCTGCAGAGGCATTAAATATTTTTATGGAACGTTTTAAATAAGGAATCGAGTGTATTATAGATATACAGAAAATAGTTCGGATAGGTTGAAAAACTTATACGAACTATTTTTTATGTAAAATGTTTTTGTATGTTAAGCTAAAGCCTTATATTAAAAAATGAGAAAGTAAAGTATACATGATTTATATTCAAATGGACAGAAAAGCTAAGGTCATGTAAAATAAAAAGAAGCACGTCTTAGTGTATGACAATGAGAAATGAGAAGAAGTTTGGTATTATCAATTTGTAGAATAGTAGAAAAGTAGCAGAGTTTGTGCTTAGATTTATGCAGGCATAAACAAAAAAATTCTCAAAAAGACGGGGCTAGTAGAAAGGTAGGATGGATGAACATGACAATTCAATTTTGGATCATCGTGCTGTACATTTGCGTACTTTTTGCAATCAGCATGTATGTAAAGCGTCGGGCGAATAATAGCAGCGGCTTTCTTTTTGCCGGACGAAAGTTAAGTACCACTTTGGTGGCGACAAATATTGCCGGAACGGCTATTGGTGCAGCAGCTACGATTGGTGTGGCAGAAAATGCGTTTCAATCTGGAATCGCAGCAGGTTGGTACAATGCTGCTTGGGCCGCGGGCGCTGTTTTGATGGCGTTGGTAGCAGCTCGGAAGTATCGTGAGCTCAATTGTACGACTGTACCGGAGCTTTTTGAACGGTATTATGATAAAAAAGGACGTGTAATTGCCGTATTGGGCATGATTACACTGCAATTGGTGATTACCTCTTTACAGTATCTGGCGGGAGGCGCGATTCTTTCTTCCTTGATGCCGGATATTTTTTCTTTTGAGGGTGGAATGATTACGAGTGCGATTGTGTTTTTTGGCACGACAATTCTTGGTGGACTATGGTCTTCTGGGTTATCCAATATTCTTAGTGTGGCCTTGATCTATGTGGGGGTGCTCATCAGCACAGTAACGATTGTAGCTAAACAAGGTGGTATCAGTGCGATTGCGGCTTCACTGCCACCGGGAATTGATTGGTTCGGGCCGCTTGGCGGGCTGGGAATGGCAACGATTATCGGTTGGTTTGTAGTGATGATGACACAGGCGATTACTGCGCAAGGACCTGTTCAGGTGGCTTGTGCAGCGGTTGATGGAGCTGCGGCGAAAAAAGGATTTTTGTGGGGTGCATTGCTGATGTTTCCCATCGGTTTTGCTTGTGCAATCATGGGTGTAGCCGCTCGCGCTGCGCATCCGGAAATGCAGGCGACCTTAGCATTACCTTATATGATTATGAGTTTGGATCCAATCATTTCTGGTTTAACACTAGCGGCATTATGGGCAGCAGATGTGTCTACCGCTTGTCATATTTTGCTGGCGGCAGGGACGCTTTTCTCTCAAGATATTTATAAACGCTTTATCAATCCACAGGTAAGTGATAAGCAGTATACTTTAATTAATCGTTGTGCGATTTTAGGATTAGGGATGATCACCTTATGGTTTGCTTTTAATGCAGTAGGTATCGTAAAAACAATGCTGATCGGGTTGAGCTTGACAACGGCATTCACTTTGATTTTTCTTTTTACGATGTTTGCACCGGGGCTGTGTCGACGTAATTCTGCTTTTTACACTACGCTGGCAGGTATCTTGACGCTTTTTGTATGGCAGGCTTTTCCGTCTGTACAGATTTTTGCTCACCCCATTTACATGGAATGGCTGGTTTGCTTGATCACTTTCTTTGTGGTGGCTGTGGTCGATAAGGAACCAATCAAGCTCCCCGATACGCAGGAAGAAGAGTTGTGTGGGGTAACTGTAAAACATTGTGGTTAGTAATATAAAATATCAAAGCCTCGCAGGATTTATTGCGAGGCTTATTTTTACGATTCATTTTTTAAAATAAATGCTGAACTAAAAACATATAGAGGATTGTTCCACCGGAGATTGATAATAGCATTTATTGTTTGGTATTTTTGCCGAAAGAGGATAAAAATAAAAAATAGGTTGTATGCTTAGCGTTTATGAACATAGAAGAGTTTGTTCAAAATATGCAAAGATGCGACAAGGAAAAAATTATTCTCCTATAACAATAATCTTGCACTTTCTTGAACGCGCTCTTGTGCGGTCGAAATCGACGAAGTAAACATAACCCGTTGTGCCAACGCCGAGTGCACCATGATCCACATCGAAGGTTTCACTTGAACCAACTAAAGTAGCTTTTAAATGTGCATCGCCATTTAGTAATGCTGTACGGTCGCCGTTGGGAAGGTACGCTTCAGCATCGGGCCAGGAAGCTACTGCTTCATAATGTTTTTCACCGGGATAACTATATTGATCTTTGGTGGTGTGATCAGGGATTAGCTTTTTTAAAGCATTGTTTAAATCAGTTTGTAAAAATTCATTGCCGTCATCGTGATAGTCATGTACAAATTCTTCGAAGAAAACTGCACAGGTTGTGTGGGGGGAAATCACAGTGCAAATACCATTTTGGATTTTACTATTTTTGATAACGGATTTTACTTCATCGGTTATATTTAAGAAAGTAGGCGTTTTTCCATGAGATTCTAATGTGATGGTTTCTTTGTAAACACTCAATTTTATAAGCCTCCCTAAACCTTATTTTTTTCGTCTGTTGCTTTTAGCATGGCTTCAGCCATTTCTTTTATTCTAAGCGCCGGATCAGGTGCGTTTAATATACCACTTGTGCCGCCGGTTCCATCGGCTCCAAGCATGATTACATTGTAAACATCCTCGGCTGTTGTTACGCCAGATGCGATCATTACAGCGATAGCAGGATTGATAGATCTGATTTTTTCTGTTGTTTCAAGCACGTAATTTTTGTCGGCGACTTGACCTGTACCAATTAATTCAGTTGGTTCACATAGTAAAATATCTGGATCCATTTTTGCGATTGCGATTGCTTCAGCAACGGAGTCTGCACAGACAATTGTAATCATATCCAATTCTTTTGCACGCAAAATAGTTTTTGAAAGCTCGGAAACTGTCATTGGATTTTCAGCATGATTGAGAAATACAGCATTGGCACCAGCTTCTTTTAAAGATTCAGGAAGAATATGCCCCATACCACGTCCCGGGCGTAAGGATTCCATATGCTGTGCGGTTACCGTAATATAGCTTGTATGATCTTTGATAAAACGAATATCTGCAAATGGGCAAGTGAAAAAGATTTGCAGCTTTGTTTGCTGCGCGATTTTATCCGCTTCTTTAGCAAGTTCTAAGGCTTTTTTTCCGTAGAGATACGATTTTGGATTGACAACTAAAAAAGGACAACACACTTTTTTCATTATGAGACCTCCTAAATCATTATTAACTTACCAGTGGTTAATTTAAATGATACCACTGGTAAGTTAAAAGTTCAATTGATTATTATCAGAAATTTTGTAAAATTTAATTTCGTTAAAAATTTAGCATGAAAGAAAAGTAAATGCACAAAAATAAGATTGATAATGTTTACAATTTATACTAATATAGAAAAAAAGTAATGGAGTAATTTTGATATGGAAAATAAAAAAAGAGAGAGTCTGCTGCATGAAAAAATAGAAAAGGCGATATTAGAGCAAACGGCGGATTTATCATACTTTTCACCACTTCCGGGCGAACGCGAGTTATGCCAACTTTTTAAAGTTAGCAGACCGACAATTCGGAAAGCGTTAGAAAACTTAGAAAAAGCAAATATGATAACGAGGATTCAAGGACGGGGGTCGTTTTACCTAGGAAATAAGGTGCCAATTGATTATTCAAACGCCAATGGGCACGGGTTAGGGTTGTTTCAAGTGCTAAGTTCGGTTGGGAAATTTACCGAAAGTCATGTTTTACAACAGGTTGTAGAAATCCCTCATCCAAATATTACAGCATACTTGAATTTGCAAGAGGATGAAATGGTATTTCATTTAAAGCGTCTTCGTTATGTGAATCATGCGTTATATTCCTTGGCAGATGATTATATTCCACTACATGTCTGCCCTAAATTAATGGAGATTGATTTTACAAATGCGTCGCTTTTTCAAACCTTGGAGAAATATCAGATTATACCTAGTAAGGAAGATAAAACGATTGAAATAAAAAGAGCAAATCCTCAAGAGTCTGCTTATTTAAATCTTAAAAAAGGTGAACCTATCTCTGTGACGCGGATCATTACGTATGATAAGGATTCTAGAATCATACAATATGCAACTTCAAAAGCAGATGCATATAAAAGTAGTTTTAGGGTGATCTCATCGATCTAATTTTATACAAAAAAGATGGCAGATTTTCATTTATGACTTCGTAGTAATATCTGGGTTCTTTTTTGGTTGTAAAATAAAATAGAAAAATCAGAATAAATGTAAAAGTCAAAAGAATCGCAATGCATTTTTACAATGTTTCTGAACAGAATATATTGAATGCATGATGGTCCATCTATATAATATGAATCATAAACCTAATGATGAAATTGCATATAGAAAAGATGACTTGATTGTCAAAATGTATCGGAGGTTTTTCAATGAAAAAAATTATTGATGATACACGACTTATTTTTAAATGCTGTAGCCTTTACTATGAAGATGAAATGAGTCAACAAGAAATTTGTGATTTATTGGGCATATCAAGACCATCTGTTTGTCGAATGATAAAGTTAGGAAAAGAATTAGGCATCGTAAAAATCGAGATTAAGCATCCGGATGGCTTTACTTTTGGCAAAATAGAACGTGAGTTAGAAAAGAAATTTAATTTAAGAGAAGTTATTGTTGCAGATTCGAGTCCTATTGTGGCTGGAAAAGAACGAAAAAATAGTGAGCTGATGGAGGAAACGATTCATTTTTTAGAAACGATCCTGGAAAATGGTGCGTATGTTGGTGTTACGATGGGCATGACTTTACAAAATCTTACCAGTACAAAGAAAGTCATTGAGGAACCAATTAAGTGCACGTTTGTTCCTATTGTCGGCGGAATTGGGGAAAGCCGGTCAGATATTCATTCCAACTCAATTGCAATCAAGTTGGCAACTTTATTTGGCGGAGATTGTATACAATTTTTTGCACCGGCAGTATTCTCGGATATCAATATTTTGAATGGCTTTATGAAAGAAAAGTCGGTAAAGGGTATTTTCAAAATATTTAGAAAAATAGACACAATTATTATGGGAATTGGTGTACCTGATAGAGAATGTTCAACTTTGATGCAGACAGGTTATGTAGATGAACAGGTCATGGAAGAGTTTGTGAAACGAGGCGCTGTAGGCGATATATCTTTACAGTTTTTTGATGAATTTGGTAATGTTGAAAAATTTAGAGATTTCAATGAGCGCGTTGCAGGCATGCCAATTGAGCAGTTGAAAAAGGTGCCGCAGCGAATTGGCATTGCCGGAGGTGCACAAAAAGCAAAAGCTGTGCACGGTGCAATTAAAGGCAATTTTTTAAATATCTTAATTACAGATATTGATTGCGCAAAGGCTTTATTGGAACTCTGAAAATATAAGTGATACATGCGCGTATATTTATTGACGAAATCGTTTATAAATAAGAGTTAAACCGTATGATTTCTAAAATAATGTGGTAAATATGACATGTGTCTTAAAAAAGATTGAAGGAAAAGGGGGATTTTTATGTTAGTTACATCGAAGGAGCTTTTCAAAAAAGCACGACAACAAAAATTTGCTGTACCATCTGTTAATTTCTTTGATTGGACTTCTATTGTTGCATATACTGAGGTTGCCAGTGAAATGAATTTGCCAATTATTCTAAGTTACGCTGAGGCGCATAGCGCTTATTTGTCAATAGAAGAAGCAGCTTTACTTGGAAAGTTTTATGGGGAAAATATTAATGTCCCAGTTGTATTGCATTTGGATCATGGAACATCTTTGGACATTGTGAAACAAGCAATTGGCTTAGGATTTACTTCAGTTATGATTGATGCATCGCAAGAAGTGTTAGAAAAAAATATTGCAATTACAAAAGAGATTGTTGATTATGCGCATGCTAAAAATGTGGTAGTAGAGGCTGAAATTGGACATGTTGGGACGGGAGTTCTTGTCGGCAATGTTGGTGAAGGCGGTGGGACGGGAGAAAATGATGATTCTATTTACACTTCAGTGGAAGAAGCGGTAGAATTGTGCGAAAAAACCAACGTAGATTCTTTGGCAATTTCGATTGGAACAGCGCATGGCACCTATAAAGGAACTCCGGTTATTAATTTTAAAAGATTGGAAGAAATTGCGCTGCGAATGGACACACCGCTTGTATTACATGGTGGTTCATCTTCCGGGGATGTGAATTTAAATCGATGTGCTACAAGTGGAATCTCAAAAATTAATATTTTTACGGATTTCGTTCTTGCAGCAAAGGAAGAAATATCAAATAAAACAGCAACAAATTATTTTGAAGTCATGGCACATGCGAAACAGGGCATGAAAAATTGTTTGAAACACTACTATCAGGTTTTTGAAACGATAAAGATTGAAAAATAAAGACGTTTTAGCCTTAAAAATAAAATGGTAAAATTTTAAGGCTAAATTGCACTTGTGATTTTGTTTAAATGTAAAATCTGAATATTCTAAATTAAAAGAAAACTAACTTATATTTGTACTATAATGAAGTGCCCCATGAATTTTGATTTACAATGAGGAGGAAAATAGTATGGAATTTATTGCAGGGTTAGCGAATGGATTTATGGATATCTTTAAAGCGGGTGCAGGAACTTTTGCCAGTTGGGTAGCAGGAATTATTCCGCTGATTGTGGTTTTGATGACGGCTGTAAGTTCTGTGATCAAGTTAATTGGTGAAGAGAGAGTAAGCAATTTGGCACAGCGAGCGACACAAAACATTATCACGCGGTATACGGTATTGCCAGTACTAGCGGTAATTTTTTTGGGTAATCCGATGTGCTATAGTTTTGGCAGATTTGTTAAAGCAAAGCATAAACCGGCCTTTTATGATGCGGCTGTAAGCTTTGTTCATCCAGTCACGGGATTATTCCCACATGCCAATGGTGGAGAACTTTTCGTTTATATGGGAATTGCAGCAGGCATTACAGCGCTTGGACTGCCGCTGGGTGAATTGGCAGTGCGCTATTTTCTCGTAGGTATAGTGGTCATTTTCATTCGTGGCGTTGTTACAGAAAAAATTTATGCGTATATGCAAGCGAAAGAAAAAAGAGAAGTTTAAATTCAATTCCTGATCGTAAAGTGTGCTGCATAAGAGAGCATATTTGGTTACTCGATAAATACAAAAGACCTCGCAGGGAATTTGCGAGGTCTTTTGTATTTTATTCATTTTGTGTTTTGATAAAGATATTAATCATTTCAATATTGTAGGAGATTTCACTATCGGGGATAAAAACACCAAAAGAATTTTCAAGAAGTTTAAATTCTTCGCGAATTATTTTAGCTAAAAAAAGATTTTGTTGATAAACATTTTCAAAATTATTGTAGTTTAAAGGATCGTTACGGATGACTCTCTCCAGCATAGAAATATTATGAAAGATAAATTTAACTTTGAAGCTTATATCTGCTTTTAATTGTAATCTGCTTAGAAAGGAAAGATAAATTTGATTTAAAAGTGTGTAAGCTTTGTCCGCGTCTAAAAAAGTCAGAACTGATTCTAACATTTTCAACATTTTTGTTTTATCATGCTCAAAATAGTCATAGTCTTTGCCGACTTCTGCAGTGCTCCAAGCTGTATCTTCAAGCTTTTCGGGCAGTATGGTACTGCTGTTTCCGATCAGTTTGCTTGATATTTCTACTTCATTAACGAGTGCAGATAATGAAGTGTTTGGCATCATGGATCTGCGGGCGGCTTCTATTACCATTGGGGTACTGACCATTTTCAGTGTCTTTGTTTTTACGCCAGCTTTTTTCTCAATAATATCACCGAGCGATGTGAGTGATCCCATATCGACTAAAAGCAGGCAGCCCTTAGGTGTATTCATTTGTTGAACAATCTGAATGGCCTTGTTTACCGTATTTTGAATGGATTCACTTAAGGGCATATTGAGTGCTTTTACATGCTTGGTTTTGAGAAGTTCATTGGCTACGTCTACCATGCTGCTGGCAGTTGTATCGCCATGTGTAACGACGAGTACACCGATAAAGTTTTTTTCACTCACCGTATTGCTTTTTAGGGCATTTAAAAAGACGGTAATAAAAAATGCCTCTTCTTGAGGAATGGCGATAGAAAAAGAATCCTCTAATTTTTTTTTGATTTTTTGTGTGATGGAAGAATCATGATCTGAAAGATTTAAGGCATAAGGCAATTTTGTCTTATCAACAGAAATACCGTTTTTTATGCGTTCTAATAAGGTTTCAAGATGTAGTGCCAAACTGTAGATAATTTTATTGTGTGTATGTGTGCCGGAATCTCCCAGTGTATCCTCTAAAATAGACTTGACAGTATCAATTATTTTTCCATCGATAATGGAGGTAAGTGCTAACTCAGATGGAAAATTTTCTTTTTTCTTATTTCCATAAGTGTAGCGATGAAAATAGTTTTCTACTTGTAAGTTGATATTTTTTTTCATATCAGTGATAGAAATACCTTGGTCAAAATAAGTTTTTGAAGATTTGAGGATGGTTGCGTAAAAATCCTCTTCAGTTTGGTAATCAGGAGAAGCTATGAGGTTTTGGAACAGCTGATTTGGGGTGAAATCTTGTGGATGGAATGTTACGTTTGTTAGTTTGTTTAAAATAAAAAATTCAGTTGAGTTGGCGTATTTTTTATAAGTAGACATTTTATCATTTAAAAAATTCTTTATCATTTGGGACAACTTAATAGTTACGTGGGGCTGCTGTTCCGTGATATATTCTACCAGTGCTTTTGCACAGGTGATTTTTATGTCGTTTTTTAACTGTCCGATATTTCCTTGGCAGTCATATAATAGCAGCAATTTCATTACTTCGACGGAAACCGTGATTGGGAGATTAATCTTTTTGGATTCTTCGGCAAAAAAGCTATAAATGAGATTCAGCCTGTCTTCAAGCGGACGGGCAGATAAATCTGGAATCAATATGGTGCAGGGGATTCGGCGCATGAATGTTGTAAGCATATTAGAATCTGGATTTTCTGTTGTAGCTAAAATTAGGCGAATATTTGCTTTTCGCAAATTATTGGTTTCTCCCAATCGTCTAAAGCTGCCACGGTCTATTAAGGAAAAGAGCATTTCTTGCCCTTCCGGAGGTAATCGGTGTACTTCGTCTAAAAACAATATACCGCCGTCCGCCTCATCAACAAGTCCTGGCTTTTCTTTATCTGCTCCGGTAAAGGCACCTTTAATATAGCCAAAAAGATAGGAAAGCAGCAGCTGTTGATTGCCTGAATAATCGGCACAGTTAAAAATGATATAAGGAGCGTTGGGCAAAAGGCATCCAGAAGCTACAGCGTATTGGTACATGAAACCGGCAAACGTAGTCTTTCCTGTGCCGGTAGAACCCAAAAGCAATGTGTGTAATCCGTTTGGTGGATAAATCATCGCGGCAATGGCTTGTTCTATTTTTTCTTTCAGACTGGTGTTATAGCCAATAATGCCAGAAAAAATATGTTCGGCCTGTTTTTGCTGTAAGTGCTTTGGTTCTGTCAGGCTGCTAGAAGTAAATGCAGTGCTATTTCTTTGAAAAATATAGTTGCTTTCTTTTAATGTCTCCATAAATTCATTTTTAGAGGGAAATAAACATTTAGGAAAAGGCATGTTTAGCAACTTTTCTAAGAGCTCTTTAGAAAAATAAAGAACGGGTTTTCCCGCAATTTTCAAGAGCCTATTTTCCTTAAATAAAGTATTTAAATCTCGGCTGGCATTACTTCTATCGAGATTTAAGGTTTGAGAAATCGTTTCTGCTGAGCAGCCAAACTTCATGATTTCATTCATTTCATGGAGTAACTTTGCATTTGGCGTAAGATTCTGATGGGAATTTAGAAAATCAAAAATTTGTTGTTTCTTTGTTGTATTTGATTTTTTCATACACATTCTCCAGAATTTTTTAAATTATTTGATGATTTATTATAGCATAATTTGTCGAAAAAAATTACACATATGATTTATTTTATACACACAAACAGTGTAACTATAAATAAATCTATTGAAAGTATTGAAATAGCTAGGTTTGTATTTACACACATGAGTTGGCATTGCATTTGCATTGTATATGGACAAACAAATTTAATACAGCATGATAATTTGAGGTGTGATGGATGAAAGTGTTGGTTACAGCAAACAGTTTCGGTAAATACGATGGACAAGCAAGAACGACCTTGGAGCGGCATGGATTTGAACGCTTTGATAATCCATACGGACGCATCATGAATGAAAAAGAATTTTCAAGCGCGATACAGGGGATGGATATCGTTATTTTAGGAACTGAACTATTGGATAAGGAGGTGATTGAAAAAGCAGACACTCTCAAATTTGTTTCACGCTATGGCGTGGGGACTGACAATATGGATTTGGCGGAGCTTAAGCGTAGAAACATTGGTTTTGCAGTTGCTAGAAATTGCAATAGTCAGGCGGTCGCTGATTATACAATAGGTTTGATGTTGGATGCACTGCGTGGAATTAGTTTGAGTACGCGTAATTTGTATGAAGGAAAATGGGAAAAGGTTGTTGGGCCGGATTTATATAAAAAAACCGTTGGTATCATTGGGTTAGGTTCCATTGGAATGGGCGTTGCTAAAAGGTTGTCGGGGTTTGATTGCAAGGTATTGGGCTATGATGTGCGTTTTGATCATGCAGGTTGTCAGCACTATCACGTACAGGAAGCTTCTTTGGAAGAAATTTATCAGCAGGCCGATATTATTACCCTACATTTGCCGGCGCTGCCTAACGATAAAGCTTTAATCGGAGAAAAGGAAATTTGCCGTATGAAGCATAATGTCGTTTTGATCAATACAGCACGCACTTCTCTGATCGATGCGGACGCGCTTATTGCGGGGCTTCAAAGTGGGAAAGTCTTTGCTGGGGCAAGCGATGCCCAGCTTCGTTTTACACAAATTGATCAACGATATCATAACCTGGATCGTTTTACCCTTACCCCACATAATGCAGCGGTTAGCTTGGAAGCAAGCATTAAGATGTCTGAGATGGCAGTGGAAAATATTTTGAACTACTTTCAGGTGAGATGAGGAGGTTGGACTTATGGATAAATTAGATAGTTTATTGCAGCTTAAAAAAGATAAATTAGTTTCTGTAATTAGAACAGATGCAGACTCGGCCTTAAAAAAAATCGATGCCATTATAAGCGGAGGCATTCATTTTATTGAAGTTACACTGACTATGCCGGATTCGATTTATATTTTGGAAAAAGCAAAGCAAAGGTATGCGGGAACAGGCGCAGTGATTGGAGCGGGAACCGTTTTAGATGCAGTTTCGGCAAGAATTGCCCTTTTGCATGGAGCTGATTTTATTGTAGCGCCTTCTTTTGATACAGACACTGCGAAACTTTGTAATTTATATAGAAAAGCATATATCCCGGGGATACAATCTGCAAATGATATAAAAGATTGCTTAGCGTCTGGGGTGGATGTAATGAAGTTGTTCCCGGGAAATCAATTCACCAAAAGCATCATCAAAGATTTAAAGGGGCCATTTCCACAAGCACATTTCATGGTTACTGGACAAATCAATCTAACGAGTATGGCTGAGTGGTTCAAAGCGGGTGCATTTGCTGTTGGAATTGGCGGGGAACTGACCAATTACAGTGCGGAAGAGGGTGATTTAATTCGGGAAAAAACATTGCAGTTTGTTGAACAGGTAAAAATATAACGAAGAGGTGGAAAAAATGAAGAATATTGTTTTTACAAGAGTAGATGATCGTTTAATTCATGGGCAGGTCATGACGGGCTGGATTCAATATACGGGTGCTTCTAAAGTGGTGGTTATAGACGATAAGGTAGCCAAGGACATGTTTATGGCAAGTATCATGCAAGCGTCTATGCCGGCAAAAATTAAGTTGAAGATTCTTGGAATTGATGATGCAGCTAGTTATTTACAAAAAGATGCCGATGATGAAAAGTTATTTTTACTGGTGAAAACGCCAATTGTGCTGGCTGAATTGATAAAAAAGGGCGTTGACATTAAGCAGATCGGTGTAGGCGGAATGGGCGCTAAAGCAGATCGGACAAAACTATACAGAAATATTGCTGCAAGTGAGGAGGAAAGAGCAGTTCTCAAAGAGCTGCTTCAGCAAGGAATCGACGCGTTTATTCAAGTCATTCCAGATAGTGATCGCGTAGACTTAAAAAGCGTATTGTAAAATTTAAAATATTAGGAGGCGTAAAAATGGAAGTAAGTTTATTTCAAGCTTGTATTATTGGTCTTTTATATTATATGACTGTTGCGGCTCCGCCTTGGCTAGGCGGGTTAGGCAGTGTTTCGCTGCGGCAGCCGATTGTAGCGGGCACGATTGTTGGTATTATTCTGGGACAGCCGTTAGAGGGCTTAATCATTGGCGCTACAATCAACACCTTGTTTTTGGGTTTTATTTCAGCGGGCGGTACTGTAGCCAGTGAACCAGGTATCGCGGGTATTATCGGTACAGCGTTGACGATTATGACGAGTTCTTCACCAGAACTTGCAGTTTCATTAGCGGTTCCGTTTGGTTTATTGGGGACGTTGATTTGGAATGTGCGTATGACGGTAAATAGTATATTTGTTCATTGGTTAGATGAGCTGGCAGCTAAAGGCGATTTTAAGAAAATGCTGTTTGTTGAGTTTGTGCCAGCACAGCTTATGACTTTACTGCTTTCGGCAGTTCCAGTCGCAGCGATCGTATATTTTGGCGGCGATGCTGTCAGTCGTATTCTTGAAATGTTAACGGGAACACCGTTATTTATGTTAAAAACGATTGGCGGAATACTTCCTGCACTTGGGATCGCAATGACCTTGCGTATGATTAGTAATCGTAAGGGCATTTATCCGGCATTTCTTTTAGGATTTTTCGTATTGTCTTATGCAAAAATTCCAATTTTAGTACTTGCAATTTTCGCAACAATTTTTGCTTGGTTCTATGTTTCTGTTAAATTCAATAAAGAGGAGGAAGCGTGATGAGTGAAGAGTTGAAGAATGAAAAAAGTCTGACAAACAGCGACTTGAATAAATCCTTCTGGTTATGGTGCTGTATGGCGCAGGCCACGTATAGTTTCGAAAGATTACAAGCACCGGGCTTTGTGGCGGCAATGATTCCGGCGATAGAGCGGTTGTATCCTGATGATGAAGAAGCGCGTAAAGCGGCACTTAAACGTCATATGGAATTTTTCAATACAGAGCCATGGCTTACAGGACCGGGGGTTGTTGGTATTACGCTTTCTATGGAAGAAGAACGTGCCAATGGACTGCCAATTGAAGATGAGGATATCAATGGGGTAAAAACTGGTTTAATGGGGCCGATGGCAGGGATCGGTGATACGCTTCGGCAAGGTACCTTGATTCCGATTATCGGATCAATTGCGATTACTTTAGGACTCTCGGGCAATTTTGTAGCACCCATTTTTTATATGATACTCACGTTAGCGTTAAATCATGGTGTGTCGTATATATTTTTTAAGAAAGCTTATCAAAAGGGTAAAGAAGGGATTAGTGATATCTTCCAAAGTGGA
Source organism: Massilibacillus massiliensis (assembly GCF_900086705.1). Lineage (NCBI taxonomy): Bacteria > Bacillati > Bacillota > Negativicutes > Selenomonadales > Sporomusaceae > Anaerosinus > Anaerosinus massiliensis. The sequence continues at coordinate 2,190,465 of NZ_LT575483.1, forward strand.
CAGCTGGAAAAGTTCATGACGTTTGCAACACTGGTTGGGGCTACCACGATTGGTGGCTTGGCCGCAACTACGGTGAAAGTGCAAACCGGTGCTGTCTTGCTGCTGGGAGAAAATAAATTGGTCATTCAAAAACTATTGGATAATATTCTGATCAATTTGATTCCATTATTGGTTATTTTCTTTACGGTTTGGTTATTCAAAAAGAAATTGAGTGCTTCTAAAATTTTAGTGGTTTTGATCGCATTAGGCGCATTCGGTGTTTTACTAGGAGCTTTTTAACAAGTGAGTGAGATAGGAGATGTCAAAGTGAAAGCATTGATTTTAGGGGCGGGACGAATTGGTCGTGGCTTTGTAACAGGATTACTATGGAAAAATGAAGTGGATATTACGTTCTTTGAGTATAATGATGCGCTTGTAAAAAGTATGAATGAAAGAAAGAGTTATACAATTCATGTATTGGGAGATGAATCGAAGAATACAGTTGTGCATGGCTATCAAGCCTATTCTATTGCAGAGCAGGAAGCCTTAGTACGTGAATGGGAGAGCGCGGATTTTATTTTTACTGCTGTTGGTGGGAAAAATTTGACGACAGTTGCTAAATTATTGGCAGACGCTTTTCAGGCTTCGGCGAAACCAGAGGGAATGTATTATAAAAATATTGTGACCTGTGAGAATTGGATAGAGCCAGCAAGTAAGCTCCAAGCCGCTATTTTGGATGCATTGCCTGAAGGCAGCAGAGAAGCATTTGTTAAACATATTGGTGTCAGTGAGTCGGTTGTTATGGCGACCGGCGCAGCTGCTCCCCCAAATACAGATTTAAAGAATCCAGTAGACACGTGGGTACAAGATTTTTGGTATCTGCCTGTTGATCGAGAACGAATTTTAGGAGAGGTTCCTGCTTGGCAGTATTTTGACTTTATTGACGGTTTTGCAGATCTTTTGCAGCAAAAAATTTATACGAATAATACAAGTGTAGCGTTGATTGCTTATTTGGGATATCTAAAGGGACATGTCTATGTCGCTGATGCAGCCAATGATCCGGAAATTGTGCCGATATTGGAAGAGGCGTATAGGGAAATTAATGCAGCATTAATTCATGGACTCGGGGTAACTGAAGAGAGTCAACTGAAATTTTCTAAACGAGCAAAAGAAAAGTACCAGGATCGAAATATTATTGATCTAGTCGTCCGAATTGCCAGAGATCCGATCCGCAAGCTGAAGCCTTCAGATCGTTTAATCGGCCCTGCGCAGTTGGCACTTAAAACGGGGACAACGCCAAAAGCGATTGCACTAGCGATCGCGGCAGCGCTGTATTTTGATTATGAAGAAGATGAAGATGCAGTAAACTTAACAAACATGAGAAAAGAACATGGAGCTCGAAAGGTCTTACAGGAGATTTGCGAGATTTCAGAAGAAGATGTGCTTTATAAACTTATTTTAGACAGTAGGCAAATTCTTAAAGACAAAGGATGGCTAAAAGGAGAATAAATCAATGGGAATGAAAAAAGCGGTTGTAATTGGCGCTGGACAAGCGGGGCGTGGATACATTGGACGGTTGCTGGCTGAGATTGGGTATGAAATCATTTTTATCGAAAAGAAACAAGCGCTGGTAGATTTATTATGTACAGATGGACATTTTTCAGTGCATTTTTATGATAAAGATAGAACTCCGGTGATTGTAGAAGATTATAAGGCTTTACAGCTTGAGGATGCAGAAGTTGACCGGGTAATAAAGGAAGCAGATTTTATTTTTACAGCAACGGGGGAGCAAAATCTACCCGAAGTAGCGAAGCGAATACAAAAATCTTTAGCAGAGCGGCTATCGCCTGTGGTGATGATTACTTGTGAGAATGGAATTAATCCAGGCAAACGTTTGGCAGAAGCTTTAGAAGCGGCTGGTGGATTTGACAAAAGCAAAATTTTCATATCGCAAACGGCGGAGTTTTGTTCTACGGTAAATTTGGTTCGTACGAGATTAGATATACTTTCTCAAAACGAAAATTTCTTTCCTTATGATGCAGATGGTTATGCAGGCCAATTAGAAATTAGAGGCGCAGAGCCAGTTCATGAGTTTGAGAAATTTTTAAAACGAAAGATTTATACCTATAACTGTTTAGCTGGGCTCATTTCCTATTGTGGATATGTGAAGGGCTATCAAGTGTATGGGGAGGCGGCCAATGACGAAGAAATTTCCTGGCTGATGGATGTATTGCTACAAGAATTAAATCCAGCTCTTGCAAAATATTTTGATATCTCCGAACAAGAGCAAGTGGAATTCTCACAAAAAGCGTTAGATAAATTTAAAAATAAAAATATTCTCGATTATATCTTGAAAAACGGTAGAGCACCTAGACGTAAACTCGGACCGACGGAAAGAATCTTCGCGCCGTTACGAATCATAGAGGCGAATCAAGGAGATTATGATATCCTTTGCTTTAATGCGGCTGCAGCTTTATGCTATTGGGAAGAGCAAGCGATGCAGGGCGCAGAGCCAGCGATGGAACAGCCGACAAATAAAATACTTTGCGAAATTTTGCATGTAGCTGAAGATGATGCAGTGATAAAAAAAGTTAACTTTTATTTAGAATGTATTCACCAAAACCGCGCTGCTATTTCTATTCGAGCAATATTAAATGAAAAACTAAAATTATAGTCTGGAGAGAGAAGTTATATGGTAAAAATTTTGATTGTTACGCATGGACCATTGGGAGAAGCATTGATAGAAACTGCGGATTTAATTTTGGGTAAGACGAATCATACGACTGCTTTCGGATTGTATCATGGAGATAATATTGAGTTACTGCAAAGAAGAATAGAAGAATTTGTACAAGCGCAGGATGAGGGCGATGGAATCTTGATGCTGACAGATTTGTTGGGTGGAAGCCCTTGTAACAAAATAGCCCTTGCAATAAAAGCCTTGGAGAATACAAATAAAGTGGAATGTATCGTCGGCGTCAATCTGCCAATCTTGCTGGAAGCGATTTCTATGCAAAATGCGATGACTTTAAAAGAACTAGCGGAGCATTGCAAAATGCAAGGAACAAACAGTATTTTAAGCTTAAGAGAAAAGTTTGAATTTTAAAATGAAATGAGGAGCGGATAATGGAAAAATTATTATGCCCTTCTATGATGTGTGCGAATTATGAGAATTTAGAACGAGAAGTCATGTTGCTGGAACAAGCAGGCATTGATATCTTTCATATAGATATCATGGATGGGGATTTTGTTCCCAATATAGGAATGGGATTGCAAGATACGGCACTTATTTGCAAAGTAGCAAATAAACCGGTAGATGTGCATCTCATGATGCAAAGACCAGGCCGTTATATTAAAATGTTTGCAGATTTGGGGGTGTCTATCCTCTATATCCATCCGCAGACAGAAACGCAGCCGATCAAAGCGCTGCAGGAGATTCGAGCACTTGGTATGAAGGCTGGAATTGCGGTCAGTCCGGAGTTTGGTATTGCCGCAATCCATCCGATGTTGTCCATCGTGGACTATGTCCTTGTGATGACAGTCGTTCCTGGGTTTGCGGGCCAGAGCTATTTAGATTTTGTCGATGATAAAATAGAGATGTTATTGAGTCTGCGCAAGGACAAAAGCAAATATGATTATAAGATCATAATTGATGGTGCCTGCTCACCGGAAAAAATTAAAACATTAAGCGAGAAAGGCGTAGATGGTTTTGTATTAGGAACATCCGCACTTTTTCAAAAATCAAGAGATTATGCTAGTCTTCTTGAGGATTTAAGAAGTATGTAAAATTTTTAAACAATAGCATCGGTACTCCAAAACACTTAAAAAATAACGACTTGCTAAAATCTGTGAACTCACTTCGTTCAAACAAACAGATTTCTTTACGCGAGGCGTTATTTTTTCATCCTTTGAAACGTATTTTTCCGGAAAAGATCGGGCGAGTGACCAAAAGCTGTTGAAAATTTTTAGTGCAACAGTTCTTTTAGTACTATAAAAGTGTGAACACTAAATATAAAAATTTAGTTGTTTGCACTTATTTTTATTATAATAAGAGAAGTATATGGTCAGACGTACGGTTCTTTGGATTTCGCATCCGTGACAAAAACAGTCTGCCATCCTCTTATTATGAATCTTCGATTAAGTAGGTTGAAACCATTCTCTGGCTTTCGCGTAACGAACTAAAATGAAGAGTAATAAGTAGGAGTGGATACCATTTACAAATATTATATTAGGAGGTATATCCCCTTGATCAGTGTGGGAATTGACGTTTCAAAAGGTAAGAGTACCGTCTGTATTTTAAAGCCTTATGGCGAAATTATTCAGCGTCCATTTGAAATTATGCACACGGTAGAAGAGTTAACATCATTGGTAAAAACAATTAAGAACTTTAACGAGGAAACACGCGTTGTATTGGAGGCAACTGGCTATTACCATCTGCCCGTTCTAGCGTTTATGAAAGAAAACGGTATCTTTGTTTCGGTAGTTAATCCTTTAGTTATGAAAAAATATATCAATGTTTCATTGCGTAAAGCAAAGACGGATAAAATAGACGCTGGCAAAATTGCTAACTTCGGTATTGACCATTGGTTTGATTTAACCAATTACCGTCCTGATGAAAAAATATATGATGAATTAAAAATACTGGGACGTCAGTACATTCAATTCATGGGAATGTATGTAAAAACAAAGAGTACTCTTACTTGTATGCTTGATCGTACAATGCCAGGAATCAAGGACTTACTTAAAAGTTCTTCTGATGATTTTTCTCGTAATAAAATTGGAGATTTTGCTTTTAGATTTTGGCATTATGACATAATCACTAACAAAGGAGAAAAACAATTTGTAGATACATATGTGAAGTGGGCAAATAAAAAGGGATACCAAGCTAATGAGAAAAAAGCACATCAAATATATGCTTTAGCTCAAACAGGTATCCCAACATTGCCTTCCAGTACGCCATCGACCAAAATGCTCGTACAAGAAGCTGTCAAGGTACTTCTCCAAACAGAGAAGTCCTTACACAATATTTTAGCACGAATGAATGAGTTAGCAAAGAGATTGAAAGAATACAGAATTGTCCGTGCAATGCCGGGTGTCGGTGAAAAGTTAGCACCACGTTTGATTGCCGAAATCGGAGATGTACGTAGGTTTCATAACGGAAGTTCTTTAATTGCATATGCAGGTTTAGATACACCACCTTATGAATCCGGACGATTTACAGCAACAAAAAGAAAAATTTCTAAGCGAGGCTCGTCTATTTTACGTAAAACAGGATATGAAGTTATGAAGTGCTTAAAGACAGTCAAACCAGATTATGATAATGCTGTATACAAATATATCCTCAAGAAAGAGTCAGAAGGTAAACCGAAGAAGGTTGCTAAAATCGCGGGGTTGAACAAATTTCTAAGAATTTATTATACACGTGTAAAAGAGACAATAGCAGGTTAATTCCAATAAACTTTTGAAATCTGGTTTTTTAGAATTTAACCGGACTGCTTAGCCATGCCTTTTTTCAATGAAATATTTTTAGAATTTTTTATTAAAAAACTATTGATTTTTATTAGCAGGTTTTAGTATCCAGATTTATTGCCTGATTTTTCAGGTAATGATTTTTTGTAATACCGTATAGATTACTAAATTTCGTAATGAAGCAGATGAATAAATTTTTAGTTGTGATAAAAATTGAGTTTAGATGATAATCCCTAAATTTTATGATAGAATATACTCTATGATAAAATAATACGAGGTTTTTATTAAATGGAGAAGAAAATGAAAATTGTGAGTCCGGTATATCAGCAGATTGCAGTGGACATTGCGTCTAAAATTGCGAATGGACATTATGAAATTGGTTCTAGAATGTATGCGCGTTCAGTGCTTGCCAGTCAATATGGTGTTTCGCCGGAGACGGCAAGACGGGCTATTGCAATTTTATCGGATATGGAAATCGTTGATGTTAACAAAGGCAGCGGCGTGGTGATTCGTTCTGTTGAAAACGCAATTAAGTTAGTGAAACAATATGATGATATTAAGACGGTCAACGATTTGAAGCAAGATATATTAAGTAGTCTGGAGCGTCAGAAACAAGAGAATGACTATTTAAAGGCGCAACTTATTGAAATGCTGGATAAAACCGAACGATTTAAATCGATTAATCCATTTATTCCTTTTGAAATCAGGATAACAGAAAAAACGCCGTATATTGAAAAAACAGTTGCTGAAATTAATTTTTGGCATAATACGATAGCGACGATCGTTGGGATAAAACGGGACAATTGCCTTGAACTGTCACCAGGACCTTATGCAGTTTTGAAAAAAAATGATATATTTTATTTTGTCGGAGATGAAATTTGTTATGAGCGAGTGGAAAAATTTCTTTATCCGGACAGCTAAAAATAGTCTAGGAATTCACAATATGCGAATTCTTAGACTATTTTTATTTGGTTTTTTGGGTAAAATAATAAAGTTTATGAAGAAAATAATATATAATAAACAAACAACCTTATAAAAATAATGAGTTGTTACTTATTGAAATACTAACAACTTTATGATATTATTAAAGTTGTTAGTATGAAGATGAAGAAAGTGACAACTTTAAATTTCGTAAAAGTTGTCGAAAAAAGGGGGACTTTGATGATAAAGTTTGAGAATGTAAGTAAAAGTTTTAAAGATAAACAAATTCTAAAAGATATTTCTTTTGAGATAAATGAGGGCGAGCTTGTTGCGATTATTGGAGCAAGTGGCTGCGGGAAAACGACAATGTTGAAGATGATCAATCGCTTGATTGAGCCTTCGACAGGAAAGGTTTTCATACAGGGAAACGATATTTCTTCCTTGGATATGATTCAATTGAGAAGAAATATTGGTTATGTAATTCAGCAAACAGGCTTGTTTCCCCATATGACGGTACGAGAAAATATTGAAGTGATTCCGCGACTTGAGAATTTGGATAAAGAAAAGATTTTGACAAAAACTTGTGAATTGATGGACATGGTGGGCCTTAGCAGTGAGGAATATTTGGATCGTTATCCTACGGAACTCAGTGGTGGGCAGCAGCAAAGAGTAGGAATTGCCAGAGCGTTTGCTACGGATCCTAAAATTATTTTAATGGATGAGCCGTTTAGTGCACTTGATCCAATTACGCGATTACAGTTGCAAGATGAGTTGATTGAGCTGCAAACAAAAGTAAAAAAAACGATTGCTTTTGTAACGCATGATATGGACGAGGCGATTAAGATTGCAGATCGAATTTGCATTATGCATCAAGGTCATATCGTGCAGTATGATACACCAGAAAATATTCTAAAAAATCCTTATGATGATTTTGTGAGTACGTTCATTGGCAAAAATAGAATTTGGTCATCGCCTGAATTTATCAGAGCAAAAGATATCATGATTGAGGAGCCAATTACGTGTTATAAAAATTTATCTTTATTAAAATGCATGGAAAAGATGAGAAGTGCAAAGGTTGATAGTTTAATGGTTGTTGATTATGATCGTCATATTTTAGGAATTCTTGCAGCGAAACAAATACAAAATAAGACGGATAGAAGTGCTCCAGTATCAACTATCATGAATCATGATTTTGTAAAAGTTAGTCCTGAAGATACGATTGTTAATATTCTTGAGATTGTGAAGCAAAATAAAATAGCACAGGTACCAGTTGTTGATGAACGAGGCGTGTTGAAAGGTTTAATTACGAAAAGCAGTCTGGTAACGACGCTAAGTCAGCAGTTTTTAGATACCGAGGAGGTGATTTGATATGACTGAATTATTGAGTTATTTATTTAGTATCAAAGGGCAGATCATCTCTTTAACAATCGAGCATATAGAGCTTACAGCTTTTTCAGTTGGACTAGCAATTTTAATTGGAATGCCTGTGGGCATACTTATCAGCTATATAAAGAAGCTAAATAAGCCTGTTCTTGGCATTGCTAGCATCATTCAAGCTATTCCAAGTCTAGCATTATTAGGGTTTGCAATTCCATTATTGGGAATTGGGACAGTCCCGGCCGTGGTAATGGTTATTTTATATTCTTTATTGCCGATTATAAAAAATACGACGACTGGAATTAATGGTATTAATCCACAAATGGTGGAAGCTGCAAAAGGAATGGGCATGAAAAAGTGGCAAATTTTATTTAAAATAGAGCTTCCACTTGCATTGCCGGTGATTATGTCCGGTGTTAGGATTGCGGCGGTTACAGCGGTTGGCTTAATGACGATGGCTGCTTTTATTGGCGGTGGCGGACTTGGTTATTTGGTTTTTTCCGGGATTCGGACGGTTAATACAGAGCAGATTTTAGCGGGAGCGATTCCTGCTTGTATATTGGCACTTGGTGTAGATGGTCTATTTGCGATTATTGAGAATTTGGTTACACCTGTGAGTTTACAAAAGAATCAGGAAAGAAGTAATCTATCTAAAGTTGGGAAGAGTAAAATACAAAAGGCAATTTTAACAGTTGCAGCCTGTTTTTTAGCTGGATTATTTGTAGTGAATGGAATTTCACAAGGATATACGCAAGATAAAGTCATTGCGATAGGAAGTAAGGATTGGACAGAACAAGAGATTATCGGGAATTTGTTGGCGGAGCTTATTGAGACGAAAACTGACATTGCCGTAGATCGTAAATTAGCGCTCGGTGGTACGCAGGTCTGTTTTACTGCATTAAAATCTGGAGATATTGATTTGTATGTTGATTATAGTGGGACTGCCTATGGTGACATGTTGAAATATCCACCGATTTCTGACGTAGAAAAGGTATACGATACAGTGAAAAAGGATTTAAAAGAAAAATATGAGATTGATGTTTTAAAACAAATGTCATTTAACAATACCTATACGTTAGCAGTAACAAAGGAAACCGCTGAAAAATATAATTTAAAATCAATCAGTGACTTGGCAAAAGTCGGTCAGCAATTAACTGCTGCTACTTCTTTAGAATTTTTAAATCGGGACGATGGAGTTATCGGATTAAAGAAAAAATATCAGTTTAATTTTAGAAATGAAATTGGTATTGACGGAAGTCCGAAGTATGCTGCACTCATCAATAAAGAAAGTGACGTTACCGATGCATTTTCTACCGACGGGCTATTAAAAAAATACGATTTAACTGTTTTAGAGGATGATCAGCATTTCTTCCCGCCATATTATGCGATTCCTTTAGTACGTGCTGAAACAGCAGAGAAGTATCCTGAAATTGTTCCAATTGTTGAGGAGCTAGGAGCGATGCTGACAGAAGAGGTAATGAAGGATTTGAATTATCAAGTCGATGAATTAAAGAAAGACCCTAAAGCAGTTGCCCACGATTTTTTAACTGAAAAAAATTTAATCTAATAAATTTTATATAAAATTTATTAGTCGTTTTTCTGATGTAAACTGAATTTGTCAATAAAATAAATATCTATGATAATAAATAAAAATAGATAAAATCGTTCCACTTATAAACTAGTACGAAGATAGGTTGCCGGTTGGTGAGAAGTGCCCAGATGCTAGGCGCAGCAAGGGGATGTGAAGGAGTCGTACTGCTGTACTAGGGCGAGCAGCCCTTTGCAGTAACGACGCAGATGAGTACTTATCGCCGACCCGCCACCTATCTGTCCACAGTTTATCTATAGTATGAACCCTCGCAGGTTTTCCTGCGGGGGTTGTTTTTGTTATGATAAGTGAATGAATAGCAATTGATGAATTTTAGTATCTTATGTTTAGGAATGTAAGTATTTGTATATTCAATAACTATACATTTTGTTCATTACAAAATGATCAAAAATAAGATATTCACAATTTGTATAAAATTTTCTGTAGGGAAGGCGAATTCACTGTTTCCTGTGTAGTGTAGATTGGTAAAAGTATGGCACAAATTTTGCATATAAAATTAAAAAAAAGGAGATTTCATGATGGATATACAAACGAAGCTCATTAATATCATTAATACTGAAAATAAAAAAGATCCGCTGACTGATATTCAAATTGCTAAATTCTTGAATACTACACGTGAAAATATAACAAATATCAGAAAAGAATTGAATATCAATAATTCCAGACAACGACGATATCCATATTTAAAAGCTGCAATCTTAGCGATAAAAAAGAATGCAAAAACGATTAATATTTCAGATATAACAAGAGAGTTATTAGAACAAGGTTTTGATATCTCAAGGAGAGTCGTTGAAGAAGTCTTGTCGCGAGAAGAAGTGGAGCTTGAACCGACAGAAGAAAAAACAGAAAAAAGAGATCCTTTTGCAACGTTGATTGGCCATAATGGCAGTTTGAAAAATGCGATAGAACAGGCCAAATCGGCGATTATGTACCCGCCAAAAGGTTTGCCAACGTTGATTGTCGGTGAAAGTGGCGTTGGTAAGAGCTTATTTTCAAAAAAAATGTATGATTTTGCACGGCAAGAAGGCATTTTATATGAGAATTCGAGCTTGGTTGTATTTAATTGCGCTGATTATGCTGATAATCCCCAACTATTGCTTTCGTTGTTATTTGGTTATAAAAAAGGTGCGTTTACTGGAGCGGTGAATGATAGTCCGGGTTTGGTTGAAGAAGCAGATGGTGGAATGTTATTTTTAGATGAAATACATCGGCTGCCGCCTAAAGGTCAGGAAATTTTGTTTTCCATCCTAGATCGAGGCTGTTTTAGACGGCTTGGTGAAACCAATGTGGAACGAAAAGTAAGTGTTATGCTGATTGGAGCAACAACAGAGAATATTGAGACGAATTTATTGCTTACATTCAGAAGGCGTATACCTATGGTGATCTACTTGCCTTCGTTAAGAGATCGTTTTTTGAAAGAGAAGGTAGATTTAATTTATCGAATTTTTCAACAAGAATGTAATCGAATCAACTCAAAAATTTTTGTAGATAAAAATGTAGTGGAAATTTTAGCTTTAAATAAATTTAGTGGAAATATTGGACAATTAAAAAATATGATTCAGGTATTGTGTGCAAGATCTTTTATGCAGGTGATCAATAAGAAAGAAGACCGATTGGTTTCTATTGATGTAAATGAGATATTAAAGTTGATGGATTCTTTCAATGAAACGTCTTTATTAGATGGGAATTATTCTGAGATAAGAAAATATTTAAATAATTTAATGCTAATTCCATTTAAATGCAATCATTTATCTATTGATGAAGATATAGAAAGAGATAACTATGTTGAACATGATATTTATAGAAGTATTGAAGAAAAATATTACGATTTAAAATTATTAAACTTACCAGATAGTGAAACCGAAAATATCTTGTGGGCTTTTATTTTAAATAATTTTACGAACTTAAAATTCAATATGAATAAACAGCAAGATGCACTTTCCATGAATGATTTATACAGTTTTGTTGGACAAAATATTGTACGTGCAGTGAAACAGTTGATGAAACAGGTCATGGAAAAAGAACCAAATGGCGAAATCAATAAACATGCCTTTAAATATTTGGCGATTCATCTAGATGAAGCAATCAAGCGAATTCGCCTCAATCAAAAAATTATTAATATCAATCTTGAGAAAATTAAAAAAGAATTTGCCAAAGAGTATGCAGTCTGTTTAGAATTTGCTAAGAAGGTTGAAGAGAGTGAAGGGGTAAAAATTCCTGCGGATGAAGTTGGGTTTATTACTTTGTATCTCAAATCTGCGCTGAGTCAAGATACATTGAAGAAAAGAGTCGGATTGATCATGATTTCACATGGCTATATCGCGACTGAAACTGTAAAGGTCATTAAAGAACTTTTAGGTACGAATTTTCCAATCGCAATTGATATGCCATTAAATGAAAAGCCGATTCATATTTATAATAAGGCGATTGAACTGGCAAAAGTCATCGATCAAGGAAGAGGCGTATTGTTTTTAGTAGATATGGGCTCATTGAGTAATATTGGTGATATCGTATACAATCAGACCAATATAAAAGCAAAAACTTTAGATCGAGTCGATGTCGTGCTTGCACTTGAGGCTACAAGACGCGTATCCTTGGGGGAGGATACTTTAGAAGAAATTTATTTTTATTTGAAAAAAGATAAGTTCGAATATCTGTATGTCAATGAAAAAGAAAGCGACCAAAAACCGGATCTTGTTGTCACCATTTGTCTGACTGGGGAAGGGAATGCAAAACAAATCAGCCGTATGATTGAGAGTAAATATAAAGATTTACCTTGCCATGCAATCAGTGCGATGGATGAGCTTTTGGTCACGAAAATTACAGAATTGCAAAAGGACTATCATGTGCTCGTGGTTGGAACGATTAATCCGAAAATTCCGGGAATATGCTTTATTGATTATGATGAAAATCTGTTGAAAAATATTGATATTCATCTATCTGCAAAAAAAGAATTGCAAAACGTGCAGCAACATCATCGAATGATTGATCAAGATTTAATGATCTTTGAACCGGAAATTTACTTTAAATCGGATTTGTTAGAATATATTTGTTCATTGTTAATTAACAAAGGGTATGTAGAAAAAGAATATTTGCAATCTGTTTTAGACAGAGAAGCGCTTTTACCGACATTTACTGAAGGTAATACAGCTGTTCCACATGGAAATTCTATTGGTGTAAATCGGACGAGTTTTGTATTTGTCAAACTTAAAAATCCAATTGATTGGGGCGTTGGAAATGTTAATTTTGTCTTTATGCCAGTATTTAAATCAACCGATAAAGAAAATGTAAAAGACATGCTTAAAATTTTGCGCGATCATGTGTTTATGACAAAGATAAAGGGGTGTGTAGATAAAGAGAGTTTCCAGACAATTATTTTGGACAAGCTTGCTGCAATGTAGTATGTAGTTTTAAAAGCAGAAACCTAACCGTGGGGGCAATCTCACATAATGTTGAACAAGATTTCAAAAATGTACGTTTATGGCTTAAATGTATGAGATGAGATGGAACGCTTGAAAATTCAAGTCTTGATTCAGAAAAATGAAGAAAATTTTGTTTGGCACGGTTCTTGCTTAATAGTAAAGTGTAAAGATTTATTCCTTAAGAATTGAGAAAGGAGGATATGAAATGGATTTAGATTTAATCGCATTAGATGTTGAGGCACTGAATAGTGAAAGCATCATTAAAGAACTAGGACAAAGAATGTTAGCAAAAAATTACGTGAAAGATTCTTATATTACAGCGGTACTCAATCGAGAAAGTAAACTACCGACCGGACTAGATCTGGGAGCGTTTTGTGTAGCGATTCCGCATACGGATTCTGAACACGTGAATAAATCTAATTTTGCTGTAGGTATATTAAAAAATCCAGTAGCTTTTCATTCCATGAGTGATCCAACAAAGGAATTGGAGATTGGATTAGTTTTTTTACTGGCAGTAAAAGATGCAAAAGCGCAAGTTGGTTTATTGGGAAGCTTGATGAAGGTCTTTCAAAATGTGGAACTAATGAAGCAAATAAAAAGCGCAAAAAGCAAAGACGAAATTGGAGAATTATTAAATTTTATTAAAGTCGAATAAAAGAGGGGGCGTTATCATGATTCAGGTTAATGTTTTATCGGTATGTGGTTCTGGAACTGTAACATCATCTATGGTAGCAGGCAAATTAAAAGAAACTTTAGAGAAACAAGGAATCAAAGTTTCCACGACGGAAGCAAGACCAACAGAAGCGTTAAATTTAGCACAATCCGGACGTTTTGACTTTATCACGTATACGAGTCCACTACAGTCAGGTGATTATGGAATTCCAACGATTAATGCTTTTGCTTGCTTAACTGGCATGGGAGAAGATGAATTCTTTGAGGAAGTGCTTAAAGTGGTTCGTGAACTGAAAAAGTAAATATTGATTGATAAATTCAAGATTTATCAGAACTTAAGGAGGTTGTACCCATGTTGGAATTTATGAAGTCTATTATTGATTCATTTGGTTCGGCGATTATTGTGCCATTTATTATCTTTATTATCGCTAAAGTATTTAAAGTTACCACAAAAAAATCTTTTCTTTCGGCAATCTATGCTGGGGTAGCACTGCAGGGCTTTGTATTGATTCTAAATTCGTTTACTCCTATTATTACACCGGTTATTAATCAAATGGTGCAAAGTACAGGAGTACAGTTACCAGTATTTGATGTTGGCTGGCAGGCGACATCTTTAGTAGCTTTTTCTACAAGTGCTGGGATGATTTATCTAGGATTAGGTATTGCTTTACAGACGATCTTATTTTTAGTTAAGTGGACAGATGTTTTTCAGCCATCAGATTTATGGAACAATTACTCCTATATGGTTTGGGGTGCTATGGTAATTGGGGTGACAGGAAGTTTCGCATTAGGGATTGCCTGCATGGTTTTACTCAATTTATATAGTTTGCTAATTTCAGAATTGGTAGCAAAAAGATGGTCTACCTATTATAAGTATCCAAACTGTACAATTATTGCAATGCATAATGTTGAACCATCCATTTTTGCAGTGATTGCTGATCCAATTTATAATGCATTAGGATTAAATAAAATTAAATTAAATCCAGCTGAATTAGAGAAAAAATTTGGCTTTCTTGGTGAACCGATGACATTGGGGCTTTTCCTTGGGATGTTTATTGGTATTTTAGGTAATGTAAATAGAATTGATACATTGGCTGCTTGGGGCGAAATCATGAAGGTAGGTATATCTACCAGTGCTGTTATGGCTATTTTCCCTAAAGTTGCAAGTATGTTTGCGCAAGCATTTGCACCAATTACTGAAGCTGCAAGAAAAATGATGCAAAAAGCAGGGAACAGAGAATGGTATATTGCGGTAAACGATGCAGTGGGATATGGTGAACCAGCGACATTGATGTCAGGTTTAATTTTGATTCCAATTATGCTCGTTGTAGCGATTCTATTGCCGGGTAACCAAGTTTTACCGGTTGTTGACTTGTTGGCGATTCCTTATATGGTGCAAGGACTTGTTGCGGTTCATAATGGGAATATTGCGAAAATTCTTTTTTCCGGAACAATTTGGTTTGCACTAGGCTTGTATATTTGTACGTTAACTGCTCCTTTATTTACTGATATGGCATTGGCAATTGGTGTTGCGATTCCAGCCGGTGCAATGTTAATTACAAGCTTTAATATCTTAGGAAAACCTTTGATGGGATTAGTATTCTTTGCGTTTTTAACAGCAAGCCCAGTTCTTATTGGAATTACAGTAGTTGTTTATGCTGTGCTATGGGTTTTATACAAAAAGAACAAATCCAAGGTTTCCGATTATTTGGATCAACAAGCATTAAAGAATGTTGCGGATGAACCACAAAATCAAGTGAGTGCTTAAATCGCATTAAATATTCAATTGATTTGAGGAAATACCGATTTACAAAGTGCTGTAAAATCATTTACAGGCTTTAACGTAAATCGGTATTTTTTATTTTATGTAAGATCGCTTCTAATAAAATTTCTAAAAAGCAGTACATGATGTTGTAACTATAAACATAATGCGAAAGCATACTTTCATTATGTAATAGAGTTGTATTAAATGTATTGTGATTTGCAAGAGCAGATGAATCGTCAAGGTATGGCAGGTTTTTTTATTTTATTTTTGTTTGGCATGAGATTTGCTATATTAATTTGCTATAAGAGTTTTATCGCTTATTTATGGAAGGAGAAATTATGATGTCAAACAAAATGAAAGCTTCAGTATTACATGGAATTGCTGATGTTAAATGTGAAATGGTAGATATACCGGAAATTGCTGTCGATGAGGCATTGATTAAGGTTAAATATGCAGGAATTTGCGGATCTGATTTACCGCGTTCTATGGTGAGTGGTCTAAGTGGGAATGCAGCATATCCTTTAATCTTAGGTCATGAATTTTCAGGACAAATTGTAAAAACTGGTGAAGAAGTTACCGCTTTCCAAGTTGGTGACAAAGTAGCGGTTGCACCACTTGTTCCATGCGGACATTGTGAATATTGTAAATCCGGGGATTTTGGCTTATGTGGGGATTATGAAATTATTGGAACTAGAGTAAATGGAGCATTTGCTGAGTTTGTTAAAGTAAAATCTGAGCATCTGCTTAAATTACCTGAAGGACTTGATTATGAGACTGCAGCGGGTATTGAACCAGCGACAATTGCTTATCACGGGGTTGCTAAGGCTGAAATTAAAGTCGGTGATCAAGTCGTTGTCTTAGGATGCGGTCCGATTGGACAATTTGCCGTGCAATGGGCAAAAATCTTTGGTGCAGCAAAAGTAATCGCTGTGGATATTTTTAATGACAAGTTGGAACTTGCGAAAAAATTGGGTGCAACAGATAGTGTAAATGCAAAAGAAGTAGATGCTGTAGCTGCAATCAAAGAGATGACGCATGGTGGTGCTGATGTCGTGATTGAAACTGCTGGCAGTAGATTTACGCAAGAGCAGTCTTTGACGATTGCTAGGAAAAAGGGCACGATTGTTTTTGTTGGAATTTCTCATACAGAATTACCTTTAAGTGCGAATGCTGCAGAAAGTATTTTGCGTGGAGAATTGACGATTAAGGGATCTTGGAATTCTTATACGCAGCCTTATCCAGGCAGAGCTTGGACGGCGACTTTAGACTTTATGCATAAAGGTGAGATTGCTTTTAAACCGATGATTTCGCATATCATTTCCCTTGAAGAATTGGGTGATTATTTGAAGAAGATGGCGAAACGTGAAATTGAATTTAATAAAGTTTTAGTAAAGATTGACTAAGAAAAAAGATAGGTTATTTGTCTGCAGTCCGTTTGATTGATTTAAAAATTTATTGGAGAGAGGTAAGTTATATGTTAGAAACGTTAAAAAAAGAAGTCTTGGCAGCAAATTTAGAATTGCCAGCTAGAGGATTGATTACGTATACATGGGGCAATGTAAGCGGAATTGATCGGGAAAAAGGGTTGGTTGTCATCAAACCAAGTGGCGTTGAATACAATGCTATGACCATTGACGATCTAGTTGTCGTTGATTTAGAAGGAAATCGTGTGGAAGGGAAACTCAATCCTTCTTCAGATACGGCTACACATCTGGCGTTATATAGAGAATTTGAAGAAGTGGGAGGGATCGTGCATACACATTCCAGCTGGGCTACGATTTGGGCACAGATCGGAAAATCTATTCCTGCTTGTGGTACAACACACGCAGATTATTTTTATGGCGAAATCCCTTGTACAAGAAAATTGAATAAAGAAGAAATTCAACACAATTATGAACTGGAAACAGGCAATGTAATCATTGAAACTTTCATGGGAAGAAATCCAATTCATTGTCCAGGCGTAGTTGTCAATGATCATGGACCATTTGCTTGGGGCAAAAGTGCAAACGAAGCAGTGCATAATGCGGTCGTTTTGGAAGAAGTATCGCGTATGGCTTATTATACAGAATTAATGTCACCGAATAATGTAATGGATAAAATTTTAATGAATAAACATTTTTCAAGAAAACATGGGAAAAATGCATATTACGGACAAAAATAGACGCTTAAAACGCTTTATCTAAGCATATGAGGAAGCATAACAAATAGAATAATGAAATAATGTGTAGAAAAAGATTTAGATAGATGAGGGGAAACTATGGAAACTGATGCATTGAAAAAATTAGCACAATCCATTCGGATCAATGTGATTGATATGCTAGCTGCCGCTGGTTCTGGACATCCGGGCGGGTCATTGTCGATGATCGATATTTTGACTGTCTTATATTTTGAGAAAATGGCGATACGCCCAGATGCACCTAAATGGGAAGACCGCGATCGTTTTGTATTGTCCAAAGGACATGCAGCACCTGGCCTGTATAGTGTGTTAGCGGAACGGGGTTATTTCTCTAAAGCAGAACTCATGAATTTGAGAAAAACAAATGCAATGTTACAAGGGCATCCGGATATGAAACGGACACCGGGAATCGATATGTCAACGGGGTCTTTAGGTCAAGGACTATCTGTAGCGAATGGTATGGCATTATCGGCTAAATTAGATAAAAAGGCATATCAAGTATATGTAATTGCTGGTGACGGAGAGTTACAAGAAGGTCAAATATGGGAAGCAGCAATGAGCAGCGCACATTATCATTTGGATAACATTACGTTATTTGTCGATCATAATGGCTTGCAAATTGATGGTACAAATGAAGAAGTAATGAATGTGGAGTCCATAGGGGATAAGTTTAAAGCCTTTGGCTGGCATGTAATCGAAATTGACGGACATGATTTTGCGCAAATAAGAGCGGCGATTGATTTAGCCAAGAATTTGACATGTAAACCAACCGCAATTATTGCTAAAACCATAAAAGGAAAAGGTGTTCCTTTTATGGAAAATCAGGTGAGCTGGCATGGCTCTGCACCGAACCAACAGCAGAAAGAAGAAGCGATTGCCGCGTTGAAAGGGAGTGTTACAAAATGAGTAAAGCGACAAGAGATGCATATGGTGAAACTTTAGCTGAACTTAGTAAAAACCCTCAGGTGGTAGTGCTCGATGCTGATTTGGCAAAGGCCACAAAAACGATTGCATTTAAAAAAGTATGTCCGGAAAGATTTTTTGATATGGGAATTTCAGAGCAGGACATGCTGGGAACAGCGGCTGGATTTGCAACTTGCGGCAAAATACCTTTTGCTAGTACTTTTGCGATTTTCGCAGCAGGCAGAGCCTTTGAACAAGTTCGTAATTCAATTGCTTATCCGAATTTAAACGTAAAAATTGCTGCAACACATGCGGGGCTCACAGTTGGTGAAGATGGCGGAAGTCATCAGGCGATTGAAGATATTTCTTTAATGAGAAGCATTCCGAATATGGTTGTTTTAAATCCAGCCGATGAAGTTGAGGCAAAACAAGCAATTTTAGCAGCAGTTGCACATTATGGTCCTATGTATATCCGCTTAGGCAGAGCGGCAACTCCGAAAATTTATGATGAAAATTATAAATTTGAGATCGGAAAAGGAGATGTACTGCGTGAGGGCAGTGACGTAGCCATTATAGCAACTGGAATTATGGTAGCAAAAGCTTTAGAAGCCGCAGAGCGGTTACAAGAAGAAAATATAGCGGCAACCGTTATTAATATGCATACCATTAAACCAATAGACAGAGAATTAATTGTAAAAACTGCAAAATTGACAGGGAAGATTGTAACAGCTGAGGAACATAGTGTGATCGGTGGCTTAGGTTCTGCGGTATGTGAAGTGTTGTCACAAGAATATCCAACCAAAGTGGCAATGGTCGGAATCAAGGATCAATTCGGAACTTCAGGGAAACCGGATGAGTTGTTGAAACAGTACGGCTTAACAACAAATGATATCATTGATGCAGTAAAAACGATAAAATAAAGGAACGTTACTTCAGATCGTGTTTTAACGTCACCTGAATTAAGGTTGAAATTATTCGCAATTTAACCATTCTTTGCGCTTTGTGTACAAAAGCAAGCGCGTTAGAGGCCAGATAAAATCAAAATAGGACAAATAGGCTGACATAGTCTATTTGTCCTATTTTTTATGGGAGCTAAATAGGATTTTGATTTTTAAATCATTTGAATCTCGTAGAACCAGATATTTGGCGAATCATCGGGTGGTTAATAAAATATATGATTTGTGACGATGGTCTAATATGACAGAATATTTAAATGATAAAAATAAATATACATTTATATTGTAGTATGGTATTATTGATAATAATACCAAAGTAATAGACGTTCTTAGCAACTTACATAATGGAATAAGGATACAAAAAAATATAGGATAGTTGGCAAATTTATCGAAAGGTAAAGACGCAAAGCTATGGGTCTAAAGATGATTAAGTCAATGACTGCCAAGCCGCATTTATGTATATGCTTTGTAGTTTGTTGACTTATTTTTTATAAACAAATATAGATGAAGAGGTGAAGATCAAACGCATCGCTGTAATGTTAATAATTACATTTGTAGTTACAAGAGCTTAGAAGGGAGTATTGGAAGATGAAAATTACAGTAGGAAAAAAGATTACAGGAGGCTTTTTAATTGTTGTAGTACTTGTTGCAATGATGAGCCTGTTTACGTATTTTAAAATAGGAAATATCAATGATTCTTATGAAGATCTTATTGCGGTAGAGCTGCAAAAGATTGAATTGACGCAAGGGATTTCTCTGGCTGTTGCAAATGAGGCAGTTGCTATGCGTCGATTTAATTTTACAGGAGATCTTTCTGATATAGATTTGTTTAATACATATCGTAAAAAAGCGGATGAAGGAATTGCTGAACTAGAGAAAACCACAAAGGATGAAAAAGGTAAAAAAATTATCGCAAATATTAAGATTTTGAAGGCAGAATATGAGGGGATCGCCGAAAAATCTATTGCGGCGAAAAAAATAAATGATATTGCTATGGTAGGACAATATATGCAGGAAGCCGGAACTCCGTACAAAGCAACTATGGAGTCTGCAGAACAATTTTTGCAAGTTGTCAAAGAAACGATTCAAAAAGAACAAAAAGTTCAGTCAGATAAGGCTGATCAGATGCAATCTATGCTGCTGGGCATCAATCTTGTTGTGTTGATTTTTGCCTTAGTACTTGGTACTTGGATTAGTAAATCAATTGCAGGACCAATTCGCAGACTAACGGTGTCAGCGAATACCTTGGCGGATGGCAATTTACAAGAGGATGACCTTGTAGTGAATTCAGCCGATGAGATCGGTGAATTGGCAAGTGCTTTTAATCAGATGAAAGATAATCTGCAAACGATAATTCGTAAGGTTATGATTACGACAGAGCAGGTCGCTGCATCTTCCGAAGAATTGACGGCTAGCGCAGAACAATCTGCACTAGCGACAAATCAGGTAGCTGAGTCTATTTCTGAGGTTGCGCAAGGTGCTGAAAAACAGGCATCTACAGTGAATGTGACAACGGAAATTGTTGAAGAAATGTCAAATAATATTCAACAAGTCGCAACGAATGCTGATGCTGCTTCGAGTATGGCTAACAAGACTTCAGAGGCTGCTGCAGAGGGAGAAAAAGCTGTTGAAGCGGCGATGGATCAGATGCAGAGTATTGAGCATACTGTGGTTAATTCAGCCGAGGTTGTTACAAAATTAGGACAGCGTTCATCAGAAATCGGGCAAATTGTTGAGACGATCTCTGGAATCGCAGGGCAGACCAATCTATTAGCGTTAAATGCTGCGATTGAAGCAGCACGGGCAGGTGAACAGGGAAAAGGCTTTGCTGTAGTTGCAGAAGAAGTTAGAAAATTAGCAGAGCAATCACAAGAAGCAGCGCATAAAATCGCTACACTTATATCAGAAATACAATCGGAGACAGACAGTGCTGTGAGTGCAATGCAAAAAGGGACACAAGAAGTGAGTTATGGCAGTGAAGTCGTGAATCATGCAGGTCGTGCCTTCAAAGATATTGTATCTTTGGTTGATGATGTTTCCGCACAACTTGAAGAAAGTAAAGAAGCGATTCAAAAAATGGTATTTGGCAGTAAAAAGATTGTTTCTGCGGTACGTGATATTGAGCAAATCAGTCAAAATGCTGCTGCCGAAACCGAAAATGTTTCAGCTGCGACACAGCAGCAATCTGCTTCGATGGAAGAAATCGCATCTTCTAGCCAAGCACTGGCAAAAATGGCAGAGGAATTGCAAAATGTCGTTCAAAGATTTAAAATTTAGCGACATGGTTTTTCAAAAGTAAAATATGTGGTGCATAAAGTTCCTCTTATCATATTTTTTGTTAAATTATATAGGATAAGAGGAATTTTGCACGTCGCTAAATAACAATTTATGGCGAAAGACATACCAAAAGGTGTCCCCTATGTATTTTGATAAAAGTTTATATACAATGATTGCATTTAATGATAAAATGGAGACAAGTTTTAAGCGAGGTGTAAGGTGATGACCAACGAGGAATTCCAAAGACTCGTATTAGAAAAATTAGGCGGAATAGATACGCGTTTAGATCGCCTAGAAGAGCAAGTTAGAGAAAATACGGATATTATTAAGGCTGTTCGGCATAATCAAGAGTTTGGTATTGCAAAGTTAGAGGCATTGGAAATGGGGACGGCAAACAAAGAATCCATTGTAAAACTGGATGCAAAGTTTGATGTATTGAATGACCGATTGTTTCAACAAGAAGCCGATTTGCGCGTTTTAAAGGCAGTAAAATAAAAAAATTAATCATTGTAATGCACACAAGGTATTGGCATGGGGCCGATATCTTTATTTTTTGTTTTAATATAGTTACAATTCTAAGACATGAGAAAAACTACCTCATAGGCGTTTTATCGTTTAAGAGGTAGTTTGTTTTTTATTATCTATATTTAATTTTGTAAAAATCTAGCATTGTTTTAATCTCTTTCACGATCTCCTCTGTAGGTGCAATGGACGGTAGTCTTGCATCACCTACAGGAATGCCTGTGAGTGAAATTGCTTTTTTTATGACGGAAGGCACGGTTCCCATATGCAGTACATGGCGTAATTTTTCAATGGATTGTTGACTTTTCTCTGCGGCCTCGATATTACCAGCTTTAAAGTTTTTATAGATTGAAATATCCAGCTCTGTAATTAAATTAGAAGTAGCAGCAATCGCGGCAGTCGCGCCGAGTTTGAAAGCGGGGAGAATAAGCGAATCGGAACCAGTGATTACGGAAAAAGCTTGATTCTTTGTAAGTTCTATATATTTTTTCATATTTTCGAGTTTTCCACTGCTATCTTTTATGGCAATAATATTTTTAACTCTAGCTAGTTCTGTAACTGTTTCTGGCTCGAGATTTATGCCAGTATTTTTAGGAATATTATACATTACAATGGGGATAGATACTGCGTCTGCGATTGCTTGATAATGTCGAAGAAGTTCGGCTTGAGACGGTACGATAAAATAGGGTGTTATGACAGATAAGGCATCGGCGCCCAGTGTCTCCATTTTTTTTGATAAGGTGATGACTTGGCTGGTGCTGTTTCCTCCTGTTCCAACAAAAACAGGTACACGTTTGTTGGCTGTTTTTATGACCGTTTCGGCGAATTTAAGTTTTTCTTCTTCATTAAGTACGTGAAACTCACCGTTAGAGCCGAGTATGAACAGACCATTTATACCTTTATCTATCAGTGTGTTCACGAGTTGTTTTGTTGCTGTTAAATTTAAATTTTGATTTTGGTCAAATGGTGTGACCATCGCTGTGATGATTCCTTTGATTTCCATGGAAAGACCTCCTTATATCAATTCATTTTCTAACATTTGCAATAAATTTTTCGTGGCTAAATCAATTGTATTTTTTTCAGCCGCCAAAGTTAAAGAAGCAATATGGGGTGAAAGAAAAAAATTCTTTAGCGTCAAAAGTTTTGCGTTTTTATCGGGTGGTTCGGTGGCTAAGACATCTGCGGCTGCGCCGGCGATTTTGTAATCTGCAAGCGCATCGTATAAATCATCTTCATTGATAAGACCGCCGCGTGCCGTATTGATCAAATAAGCAGAATTTTTCATCAACGCAAAAGAGGCTTTGTTCATAATGCCTTCGGTATTGGTATTTAGCGGCAGGTGCAAAGAAATATAGTCGCTTTTTCTTAAGACATCGTTAAAGTCCAAAACATCAATGTTAGATTGTTGTTTTACTTCGTCCTTATCAACAAAAGGATCATAGCCGATCGTTTCCATACCCAGCCCTTGTGTTATAGCGGCAACTTTGCGACCGATTGCACCGAGCCCAATCAGTCCGATTGTTTTACCGCAAAGTTCATTGCCGGAGTTTTTTTCCCACAGACCAGTTTTGACAGCATTGACGTTGTCAATGAGGTTGCGAGCCAGCATAAAAAGAAAGCCGACGGTTAATTCTGCAACGGAAGTACTGTTAGAGCCAACCGCTCTTGCAATTTTAATTCCCAACTGATTGGCAGTTTCTACATCGATATTATCGATACCGACACCAAATCGTGATATGGCTCGCAGATTTTTTGCTTTTTGTAGCATTGGCTTATCGACAAGATCAACGCCGAGAATAATACCTTCCACATCAGAGGCAAGTTTGCAAAATTCTTCATAAGAATAGGGGGCGCCTGTTTGATTTATGATCACCTCATATCCTTTTGACTGTATGTATTGAACGGACTGATTTCCATACCGAGAAAAAGATCTTGGTGTTATAAGGATTTTTTTCATATAATTTCACACCTTTGATTTATAGTCGTATAAAGTAAATTTACTGTTTAAAATGAGGTTTGTTGTATCTTAAAAAAGGCCAATCGCAGCACCAACTAGGCTAAATACGATTAAGAATCCTACGATACGAACATATTTTGGCCCAACTTTTAATAAGAAAATATACACGCCCATAACGGCAAGCAGCGGCAGCAGCTTAGGTGCTAAAGAATCAATGAGAGCCTGTAATTTCAGCGGTTCTACTGCTGTGTGAATCATGAGTGGGGTTGAAAGTTTGACATAAGAGGCGGACAATGCACCCATCATGAACATACCTAAAACACTGGCGCTGGTAATGACTTGCTGAATTTTTCCGGATTGTAAGATATCGATAATTGATTTTTTCCCTGTGGAATAGCCTTGATGAAATAATGTGTAGCCAATGATTGCGGTTGTTGTCGTTTGAATGATGAGTGGCATGAGTGCGGCAATGATAGATCCATTTAAGGCGAAGGGAATAAAGATTCCCATGAGGATTGGCCGCAGTGTTCCATAATCAAGCGTGTCGCCTATACCGGCAAGCGGTCCCATAAGACCGGTTTTAATACCAACAATCGCTTCCCCGGAGACTGCATCACTATCTTCCTCATCGTCATCTTCCGCTTCATTCGCTGCCGCTTTTTCTTCAAGGGCAATCGTGATGCCTGGAATAATGGAGCCCCAGTTCGCTTGTGTATTGAACATGCCTAGATGCCGCGATAGAGCCGCTGATAAATCTTCTTTCTTTTTATAAAGTTTTTCTAATATTCCTGTCATCGCGCCGCAAAAAGCTAGTGCCTGTAAACGCTCGTAGTTATTAGATACTTCAGAATAAGCAAACCAACGAATCCATGCTAAAGTGACGTCGCGCTTTGTAATTTTTTCAGGTTGTGAATTTTGTGTGGTTTCAATTTGCTGTTCCATAATGATGCCTCCTTTTATTGTTTAACTGGCTGAAAATGCGTGTAAAGCATTGCTATACAGAATCCGAAGATTGCAACACCGACTACGCTGATACCTGAATAAGCAACAAAGAAAAATCCCATGATAAAAAACGGCAGAAGATTTTTTTTGCCGATGATAACAATTGTTAAGGCAAAGCCCAATGCTGGCAAAAGACCACCGGCAATGCTGAGTCCTTGTGTAACCCAATGCGGGACATTGCTCATAAAGAGTTGAACGGCATCTACGCCGAATACATTTGCCAAAAATGCGGGAATAAAACGCAATGGAAATACCATGAGAAGGGGATAAATAAAGGCTAGTCTGCGTATTTTAGCTGCATTTGCTTCTAGCGCGGCTTTATCAGCGACATGCATAAAACCTGTGCAGAGTGTTCTTCTTAATTGATCAAGCATTACGCCGAGCAGACCGACAGGAACTGCAATTGCAATTGCCATTTCAGGAGAAACATTTGCCAAGATTGCAATAGGAATTGCGACACAAGCGGCAAGGGCTTCATCAGCAGGAATATTTCCGCCGGGTGCGATTGCTCCTAAATACATCATTTGCAGGCTGGCACCGGTAATGAGTGCTGTCGTCATATCACCATAAATCAGGCCAATAAAAACAGACAAAGATAATGGTTGGCGGATCAGCATAGACCAGCCATACCAAATGCGATTCGTTGCTAAAAAATATAAAATTCCAACTAACGCTGCTTGTATAATCATCTGAATCATTCCTTTTATTATAATTTTTTCAGGATTTTTTCTAAGGTTGCGGGCGTTTCCTCTGGAACCGTTTGAAATATAACTTCGATACCTTGTTCTTCAATTGTTGCCAGCGCATCGGCATCTTTTTGATCCAGTGTAATTTGATTATATACGACTTTTCTTCCAGGTCCGGCACCGAGTCCGCCCACTTGAAGTTTATTGAGCGGAAAGCCTTTCTCTACAGCCTGCAATGCAGTTTTTACTGTTTTGAAGAGAACGAGTAGCTTTCCTTTGCCTAACTGATCTTTTTCCCAACCGGCTACGGCATCTTCTATAGAGATCATTTCTACCTGCACACCCGGTGGTGCTGCCATAACATAAACTTGGCTCATGAAGGGATCTTTTGAAAGTTTATTATCTATGACAAGGATGCGATCAGCGTTTGTTTGTTTTAACCAACGGGTAATAACCTGCCCATGGATGAGCCTAAAATCAATTCTTGTAAATACGATTTGTGCCATTTGAATCACGCTTCTTTCGCTTGTATTTTATTAGGCAGTGTTGCTACGCAGCAGGCTTCGCTGCCAACTTTTTGTACGGCTTCAGCGAGAGCTTTGCCATATAAGGTAGTTCGTAATAGGTCGCCTTCAATAATCATTGATAAGTTTAGTCCGCAGATCAGCTGAATATCGTAGGTTTGTGATAAAGCCATAGCGACATTAAAGGGTGTTCCTCCATATAAATCTGTGAGAATGAGAACAGGGCTTTGAATTTCATTGAGCTTTTTTTGCACTTGCTGTATGAGAGTTTCTGGTGACATGCCGGGTGCAAGAGAAAAACTTGCTGCATTGTTTAATTTTCCCATGATCATTTCTGCACTTTCGATGAGTGCTTCTCCTGCATGCCCATGTGTTATGACAAAAATCCATGATTTTTTTCCCATCGTATCCGCTCCTTTCTTCTACTAGTTTGCAAATCCTCACACTGCATTAAAGAGCAAGAAGTATGCCAACTAAAGTGCGCGCATTAGAAAATAAAAGAAGAAAACGTGTAAGGCCTGTAAAACATAGTCTTGTCGGCGCTTCACGTTTTCTTTTTTTACGAGCATAGTTTTATTTTAAACAATTTTATTGATAGTGCGCTCTTCTGTATCGAGCATATCAATGACATAACAGATCTCTGTATCGGAAATGATCGTACCGAAATTTTCTTCGATTGTTTTGAAAACTTTACGTAAATGATGGTAGAGCTCTTGATGGTGTGCAATGTGCGTATCGGCGCCCTTATAAGGAAGATATTCTTTGCGGATGGAGCGCTCAATCATGCAAGTGCAATGCATAAAAAATGCCGTCTTTAAATGATTATTTTTTTCGATACCTGCAAGGGCAACGATTTCTTGTAAAGCTGTTTCTAAGAGTGGATAAGCCTTTTGCGGGTTGAGAAAATCTAAGGTTTCTTCGATGATATCCATGGTGAGGTTTGGGATCGCCTTTTGTTCAGAACTGATATATTTACCTTCAATCATTGTTCGAATTCGTTCTAACCCATGATCGATGACAATTTCATCTGTGGAGATATAAGGAATAGATGGAATTCTTGGATTTAAGCTGCCTACAAATAAAAATATAGTCTCTAATTTTTCATTGCTTAAAGTTTGGATTTTATCGATTGTCATTGGCTGCACAGTGATATTGCGCTGGATCATATTGGGAATGGAGGTCTGGATGAGTTCGGCAAGTTTAACTGCAGTTCCTTTTGAAGTCATGCATACAGTAACAATCGTCTTTGCATAAATGCCTGAAAATTCTGTGGGGATTGGCACAGTTGTTGTGGTCCTTTTTGATCCTATGAGTTCATATAAATCAGCTGTGAGCTGCGGCAAGGTCATGCCGGGAATCAAACTTTTTCGCACCGCATCAAGTGCTAAAGGGGTAGAAACCATATCAATCGTTTCTACTCTGATACCGGTTCTCTCAGTGATAATTTTATCGAAAGCAGCGAGTGAGCCCATATCAACTAAAAGTAGAACACCATGACCCTCATCAATTGATTTTACATAATCCATTGTTTTTTCAAAAATGGTTTCAATTTTTTCATCTAATGCCATATCAATTGCTTTACAATGGTTTGTGCCCAACAAATTATTGCAAACCTCAGCAATACTAGAAGCAGTGCTGCGTCCATGTGTCACGATTAATACACCGATGTGACGTTCCCTATGCTCTAAATTAACTGTTGTAAGGAACATCGTAATGAAAGCTTCTTCAATTTCGGGGATAGAAATTTGCAATAACGATTCCAAGGCACTACGGACTGCTTTAGCCGCTGCATATTCCGTCGGATTTGTTACGGCAATTTTTCTGAGGCGTTCCATAGGATAGGTATTGTTTTCTGTTTTTCGTTTGGATAGTGCATCAATGTGCATCGCTAAGGCAATGATTACTTTTTTTTGAATTGGTTTTTTTAACATATCAGCTGCGATTTTTAATGCAGATTGTACGGCATCATATACGCGGGGACTGATGAATTTAAATAATTTTTCGTTTTCATGATTTGATTCATTTGCATCTAATTTATGTAAAAGTTTTTGCAAGTATTTCTCGACAACTTTATTCATTTTTCTGTTGATTTTTTCTTGAGAATATCCACGGTTGCTGTATAGTTGATACGTTTCAGTCAGTTCAAAATAAACTTTGTCAGAGCCGAGATCATTATCATTTAAGTAGGTTCGATTAAAATTATCTTGGGGAAAATCATAATAAGTTTGATGATCGGATCCCATGATTTCAAAGATGCGATTACGTTTTTTCTGATTATGCAATAATCCATTATATACATGTTCGGGTAATAGCGGGGTATCAATTTCAATTCTAGCTTTTCCATGCGTCTTATATTCAAGAAAGCCGCGCGCACAAATAAGCTGTATATCGCTTTTGAGCTGACCGATATTTCCTTTGCATTCATAAAGCAGTAATGCTTTCATGACTTCTCGATAAACGCGTATTTTTGCCTGGATGATTTCCGATTGAACAGAAAAAAATTTACTGATAAGTTCATAACGCTCTTCCAGTGTGCGTTCTGGAAGAGAAGGGAGCTTAATTACCATGGGAATTCGTCGTAGAAATGTCTTTAATAGAACAGATTCTACATCTTCCGTCGTTGCGGCAATAAAAAGCACATCAGCAGAGCGTGTCGTATTTGTTTCTCCCACGCGACGATATTTATGTTTGTCCATGAGCGTGAACAGCATTTCCTGCCCTTCAGGCGGGAGGCGATGAACTTCATCTAATAGGAGAATGCCGCCATCTGCTTTTTCAATGAGCCCCGGATTATCTTTCACTGCACTTGTAAAGGCACCTTTTACATGACCAAACAGCTGAGATAGAATGAGCTGTGGATTATCTGCATACTCTGCACAGTTGAAAATCACAAACTGAGCATCTTCTTTTAGGGTTTTGGATTGCAAGGCATATTGATACATAATTTCTGCAAAGGTTGTTTTGCCGCTGCCCGTTGGGCCGATTAAAATGGAATGAAGGCCGTGCGGAGGATAAAAGATCGCCGCTTTTGCTTGTTTTATCGCCAGATCAAGACTCATGTTTGCACCAATGATCTGGTGAAATATATCAAGATCTATTTGAGAAAAATTTGGGCGGCTGTGGATCATTTCTTGGATAGATTCTACTTCAGTTTTTTCTATAGTTATGTTTCCTAGCAAGTATTCGAGTCGTTTACGGTCAAAAAAATAAACGGGATGTCCTTTCACTTTTAGTATCTTTTTTTCTCGTGTTAATTGATTTAAGTCCTTGCTGACATTGTTGCGAATGATGCCGCATATTTTGCTGATTTGTGCTGCATCAAAGCCGGAAAATCCTTGCTTGAAATTTTCAAGATTAACTTTTTGGCATAATCCATATAGTGCATCATATATCATCTGTTTTCTTGACATCGTGATCCTCCTTATTGCATGACCGTGTTTGCAAGTATTATTGCAGTTCAGACTTTGATTTTTAGAAAATTTTCTTCTTAATATCAACACGATAACACAATTTGAAGATTTTTAGCAATCTTTAATTGACAGAAAAAACTGAATTTTTAGCGGCTAAAGATTTTTTATTAAGAAATCTAGTCATAATTAAATAAAAACAGGAAAAATCTTTTTAATTAAGATTTTTCCTGTTTGTTTTTTCTGGCATCCCAGAAAATTATATCAAGTGAAGCCTTTATTTTGGCTTTGTCTTCTTCAGTTAATGGTGTTCCGTTACAAAAGACTTCTGGTTGTTCAAGTACTTTGATAATGTCATTTGCAGGTTTATATCGTTGGTGAACGTTTTGCAATTTACTCGTATCATTATTTAAGAGAAAATCAACGCTGACTTTAAAGAAATTAGCGAGCAGCAATAATGTCGCATGATCAGGTTCTCGTTTGCCGATTTCATAATGTGCATATGTCCCGCGCGGAATACCTAAAATTTCAGCTAACTTCTGTTGTGTTAAGCCTTTGCCCAATCTTAAATTTTTCAAATTTTTTCCTAACAAAGCTCATCACAACCTTTCCTGTAATTATTATATAGGCAGCAGTTTCGTACTAAAATGTTTTGTCGCAATAAGGCACGATAAAGAATGATAAGCATTGACATAGTTGCGTAACGCTACTATAATTTAAGCGTGATTACTTGGAAAATATAATAAAATTGTAATTTAATTACTCATTATGATTGTTTTACGAACGTTTTCTAAAGATTGGCATGGAGGCATGCATGGATTGTTGAAGTTGAGGATGTGTAAAATCATGAACAAGATCAATATTGCCTTATCGGAAGTTATTCCTGGAATGGTTACTGCAGAAGCTGTTTTTTCAAGAGATGGAGCGCTTATTTTGGAACGTGATATAAGCATGACAAGTCATATCATTCATCTGCTGAATATGTGGAGGATAGAATCTATTTGGATAGAAAGTTTTGATGAAACGCAAATTCTAAGTTGCGGAGATATGCCTTTTTTAAAGAAAAATTTAGAAGATGTGGATACCTGTTTTATTGAAAAATATGCTGTTGTATGTAATAAAAGTAAAAGCCTTTTTACCTATACACGAAAAAATCAATATTTGCCGTATGATATTTTTCGTGAGTTGGCAGACCGGGATTTGTATGAACTTTTGCATGAGAAAAAAATATTGGCTTATTTGTATAGATTGAAACCAATGCTAGATGATGTATATTTTCATGCGGTAAACGTAGGACTCATAGCGGGGCTTATCGCGCGTTGGAATGATTTTCCCGAGCGTATTGTGCGCGCTTTAATTTTAGGCGGGTTACTGCATGATATCGGCAAGGTGAAAATACCTAAATTTATTTTAGATAATTTTGGTGCGCTAGATGCTGATGAACAGACCTTGTTTAGATTGCATCCACTCTACAGCTACACGATGATCAAAAGTGTTCGTCATAGTATGCCAGCGCTTCAGCGAGCTGTTTTAGAGCAGCATGAGTGCCGTGATGGGAGTGGGTATCCTATGGGAATAGGCGAGGAGAAAATCAGTGATTTTGCAAAAATTCTTGCAATAGCCAATGTCTATGATGAGATGACTTCAAATTTTTTTTACCAGAAAAGTATGACACCCTTTCAAGCTTTAGAAAATTTACAGAGCCAGATGTTTACAAAACTTGATTTAAAATATTGTGGGGTTTTTATCCAAAACGCGATATCTACATTCATCAATACAACGGTTATACTAAATGATAAAACACAAGCAGAGGTGCTTCACTTCGATAACTTCATGTCAATGAAACCGACCATAAAAGATACGCGGGGGACTTTATTGGATTTAAATAAAATAGAGCATTTATCCATTATTGAGATTATAAAATTCATATGACGTTTCAGACACGCCCTAATAAAAGATGATCAATTAAAATAGGTCGTTGTATTGGAATTTAAAAGGCTGCTATTTACAAGAGAACTGTTTTTTATTGTCTGCATATTATGTAATATAAGTTCGGTCGTAAAGACCAATTTAAATTTATAAATTCATTTAGGAGGAGAATCATGCCATCTCTTATCTATAATGCAACAGAGGGAATTAGCAGTGAAAATCAGGGCTCGATTATTCAAATCACACTAACCAATAATAATGCTGCGGGAGGAGCAGCAGTTGCGAACTTTATTGTAACTGCCATTTATGCGGGAACTACGACAGAGTATATTTGGTCAGAATCGGTAACTACCCTAGCAGCAGAAGCATCTACGTCCTTTAATTTATCAATTGACAATGAAACATATGATGCAAATAATCTACATGTTGGAATTAGTTTTCTTAATACAATTTAACTTTTTTGGGGGGGTGAAAAACAATTTCAAACCCTCTTACATAGAATAACTGTATAATTTCTTATGCCCGCTGAAGGCGTGGGATGCGTCTGATGATAAGAAGTTAAAATTGAGAGATTTTTATACAAGGAGTGCTGATAAATGGCAGTTATCAACATCCCGGCAAGTAAAAGCTTAACACTGACGAATAAGATTCCTACGGGGAATATACAAGATAAAAAGATCATCGTTGGCAGTGAAGGAAAGTACACGTATTTTAGTTATCTTTTTTTTGATATGAATGGAATCGCTGGTGATATTGTAGTATTGTCGGCAGTGCTCGTATTATTTAAACTTGCTGATTTCTTTAATTCTCCAACACAGCGATTTTTGATGAATCCTTTACGTGAACAATTCAGTTCCTTTTCAACCTATGAAAATGATTGTTTAATAGATTCAGATCCAGAACTAAAACGAGAGTTTCTACCGTTCACGAAAAAAGTTGCCATTGAAATTGACATAACGACTATCTTTCGAAAATGGCTGGAAAACACTTTAGTCAATAGAGGCGTTGTTATAAAGGATGGTGTATATACGAAACCCTGTATTTTAAGTCATACTTGTTTTGGGTCGGCGTACAATAAAGATAATATGCTAATACCATTTATAAGAGTGCATTTTAAATCAAATTCTGGTGGTGTTCTTCCAGTGCCTAATTTGACTTATACTGCGATGCAAATACCGGAGCAAACGGATTACTACAATTTATAAGTTGTAGCAAACCTTTAAATCAGTGTTATATGTTTTTGATAAGATTATATACTAGGATACAACATGTTTACATAAAAATTTATTAAATTTGTTTTGCAATTGGATATAAGGTGTTTAGATCGAACTAAAAAGTTTACGAATTTCTCATAATTTGTTAATAAATTGATGTATAGTGTATACATTAGGCAATTTTATTGCAAAGGATAGTTCGTATTGATATGATATATCATATTAATATAAAGAGATAATGAAGGATCTTTAGCAAACAAAAATTAGATAGCGTTTATTCAGCAAAGAAGCTGGCAGACCTCAGATGATGGATTTTTAGGTTTGTGGCTTCTTTTTGTTTTGTTGAAAGCAGAAAGGGAGGGGTGCAGCTTGATAAACTTAGATCATATTCATAAATATTTTGGCGAGTTGCATGTATTAAATGGAGTCAGTCTCCGGGTGGCTGAGGGCGAGAAGGTGGTTATTATTGGACCAAGCGGTTCAGGAAAAAGTACATTGATTCGGTGTATAAATCTTTTGGAAACACCAGAAGAAGGTAGTGTTGTGGTGGATCAGATAGATTTACTATCTACTCCGGGGGCCATTGCGAAAGTAAGGCAGTCGATGGGAATGGTATTTCAACAGTTCAATTTGTATCCGCATATGACTGTATTGGAGAACTTGATTTTAGCGCCCATGAAACTGAAAGGAATTCGACGTGAAGAAGCGATTGCTTCAGGAATGCATTATTTAGAACGTGTAGGTTTAAAAGACAAGGCAAACGCCTATCCGGCGCAGCTTTCCGGTGGGCAGCAGCAGCGGGTGGCGATTGCCAGAGCTTTAAATATGAAGCCGAAGATTATGCTGTTTGATGAACCGACTTCGGCGCTAGACCCAGAGATGATTCAGGAAGTTTTGGATGTTATGATTCAATTAGCAGATGAAGGGATTACGATGGTTGTGGTAACACATGAAATGGGATTTGCACGAAGAGTTGCTGATCGCGTGATTTTCATGGCAGATGGCGGTATCGTAGAAGAGAATACGCCCGAGAAATTTTTTACAAATCCTGCGCATGATAGAACGAAACAGTTTTTAAGCAGAATTGCACACGCGGTTTAATTTAATTTTAGGAAGGGTGATTGAACATGAAAAAGGTATTTATTTTAGGAATTGTATTGATGATGGGGCTTAGTCTGGTGTTTACAGCTGGATGTGGTGGAACAGACAATTCTAAGGCAGCATCTTCTAATGGCAGTGGAGAAAGTGTCGATATAAAAACGGTAAAAGAGCGTGGTGTCTTGAAAGTAGGCGTTAAAGTGGATGTGCCTAAGTTTGGCTTTAAAGATCCTTCTACTGGTCAAATCGATGGGATGGAAATTGATATTGCAAAAACGATTGCGAAAAAGATTTTGGGGGATGAAACAAAAGTAGAGTTCCAGCCAGTTACGGCTAAGACACGCGGGCCGCTTTTAGATAATGGTGAAGTTGATTATGTAATTGCAACGTTTACAATTACGGAAGAACGTAAACAAAGTTATAATTTTTCGGAAGCCTATTTTAAAGATGGCGTAGCGCTCATGGTGAAAAAAGATGCTGGAATTACAGATTTAGCAGGGCTGAATGGTAAAAAAATCGGTGTTGCACAAAGCGCAACAAGTAAAAAAGCATTGTTGGATGAAATTAAACAACAAAATTTAAAAGTTGATATTCTTGAATTTGGTACGTATCCGGAAATTAAAACAGCTTTGGATTCTGGACGCGTGGATTGCTTTTCTGTAGATGCAGCAATTTTGGCGGGGTATGTTGATGATAGTACGGTTATCTTACCGGCACGTTATGCACCGCAACTTTATGGCATTGCATCGAAAAAAAGCAATGAAGGCTTGGCTAAAATTGCAAACGACAGCGTAAAAGAAATGCAGTCCTCGGGTGACTTGGATAAAATTATCACGAAATGGGGGTTGAAGTAAGTGTCTGGCCCGTTTGCCCTTTTTAAGTGGCAGGCAGTTTTTGCAGATTGGCGGATTTTCGCAGAGGGGTTTGGTATGACGTTGCTTGTGGCTGCATTGGCTTTATTGCTGGCTCTAGCTTTGGGGATTTTATTCGGAATTATGGGAACAGCGCACCAAAAGTTGCTGCGTTATATCAATCGAGTCTATGTAGAGTTTATTCAAAATACACCGCTCGTAATTCAGATTTTTTTCCTTTATAATGGGTTACCTTATTTAGGTTTGATGCTGCCAGTGTTTTGGGTAGGTATGCTTGGTATTGGTATTTATCATGGTGCTTATGTAGCTGAGGTTGTACGCGCGGGAATATTGTCAATTCCTAAGGGGCAGTTTGAATCAGCTTCTGCGCAAGGGTTTTCCTATTGGAGTGCGATGCGTTATATTATTTTGCCGCAGGCTAAAAGGATGGCGTATCCGCCACTCACCAATTTAGCGGTCAATTTAATTAAAAATACTTCGGTTATGGCGATGATTGCCGGTGGCGAATTGATGTATCATGCGGATTCTTGGGCCAGTGCAAACTTATATTACGGCCCAGCTTATATCGTAACAGGTTTACTTTATATTGCAATTTGTCTTCCTTTAGCCACCTATGCAAAACGCCTGGAACGCCGGTTGGAGGTAACAGCATGAATGAACTTTTCCAACCATCTGTACTGCTCTTTCTAGGGCAAGGACTATTAACTACAATTTATATCGCAGCTGCCTCCATAATTCTAAGCTTAATTCTCGGCATATTCTTTGGAATTATGAGATTTCATGGTGGATTACAGGGGCATTTAGCGACTTTTTATATTGAGATCGTTCGAAATACACCCTTATTATTGTTCATTTTGGTATTTCGTTTCATGACACCGCTGCCACCCGTGCAGGCTGGTATTGTGGCGATGACGGTATTTACAACAGCGATTATTGCTGAAATTGTTCGCGGCGGGTTGAAATCCATTCATAAAGGGCAGTGGGAAGCTGCAATTGCGCAAGGCTTTAGTGCTTGGGAAACTTTACGTTATATTGTTTTGCCGCAGGCGTTGCGTAATGTGATTCCGCCGCTTGTTTCCCAATGTACAACGGTGATTAAAGATACTTCTTTTGTATGGGCGGTAGGAATCGAGGATCTTACAGGAAAAGGTATGATTATTATGGGACGTTATGGAACAACGGAACAGGTATTCACGTTGTTTGGTATGATTGCAACTGCATATTTTGTGATCAATTATGCACTTTCTTGCTATTCGCGCCGGGTACAAAGCAGGTTGGTATGCAAAAGTTATTAATTTTAGCGTGTAGACAAATCATATATTTATGTTGATAACTTAGAAAAAACCGAAATTCGTTCCACTTATAAACTAGTACGAAGATGAGTGCTTATCGCCGACCCGCAACCTATCTGTCCATAGTTTGTCTACACGCTGGGCGTTGTATTTCTTGTTAAAGAAATGCAACGCCTTTTTATATGAAAATAATACATTGTTTTCATATATGTTTTATTGACCACGAACTTTCTTTGTGATATAGTTTTGTAGTAAAAATTTGTTAGTGTTTCATTTCGGATACTGGAATGAAACAAAATTTAGATCGGTTAGGGAGGGAAAGTTTATGGTTCTTATCAATATTATTTTTATTGGATTGGTGTTTTACGCAATTTATTATATGCAAAAAAAACAAGTGGATTTTGGAAAACGTGTAATTTTTGGACTGTTTGCAGGTGTAGTACTCGGCATAGGACTTCAATGGATTTTCGGCGGAACATCACCTGTTGTGAAAGAAATCAATCGTTGGATTGATATTGTAGGTACGGGTTATGTACGATTACTGAAAATGATCGTTGTTCCATTGGTTCTTGTTTCCATAACATCGTCGATCATTCATATTAAGGATTTGAAAACATTTAGAAAAACAGGCGTTCTTGTGATTGCAATTTTATTATTTACGACTGCGATTGCTGCATCGATTGGTGCTGCATCGGCACTTGGGTTTCAGCTATCTGCCAATGGGATGGAAGCTGGTGATGCACAACTTGGAGCAGCAAAAAAAATTGAAACAAAGCTTGATTCTTTTCAGGCCAAACCAATACAGCAGCAACTCATTGAGATTATTCCTACAAATATTTTTCAGTCTATGACCGGGCAAGGTGGTGCGGATACATTGTCTGTTGTATTTATCGCAGCAATTCTCGGAATTAGTATTTTAAAAATCAGACAATATAAGCCAGAGACCGCAGAGTTTTTGACAAAGGGTATGCAGGCGCTGCAG
This sequence comes from Massilibacillus massiliensis, assembly GCF_900086705.1. Classification (NCBI taxonomy): domain Bacteria; kingdom Bacillati; phylum Bacillota; class Negativicutes; order Selenomonadales; family Sporomusaceae; genus Anaerosinus; species Anaerosinus massiliensis. Next base: position 2,227,473 of record NZ_LT575483.1, read on the forward strand.
GATATTGTAATGCAAGTTGTTGATTTCGTACTTTTGCTCACGCCGTATGGTGTGCTTGCATTGATTACAAAATTTGTTTCAACAAGTAATATGGAGGAAATATTGAAATTAGTTCAATTTGTATTTGCTTCTTATGTGGCACTTATCCTTATGTTTGGTGTACATTTACTTTTACTAATCGCTGCAGGTTTTAGTCCGGTACAATATATAAAGAAGTCATTTCCTGTGTTGGCCTTTGCTTTTACTTCGCGAACAAGTGCAGGCACATTACCGCTTACCGTAGATGCGCTGATCAAGAAATTAAATGTTTCACAGGGAATTGCCAATTTGGCTGCTTCTTTTGGTGTAAGTATTGGGCAAAATGGCTGTGCGGGAATCTATCCGGCGATGTTGGCGGTTATGATTGCACCAACGGTTGGAATTGATCCGTTGACCCCAATGTTTTTAATTAAACTGGTGATTGTCGTTGCACTAAGTTCTTTTGGAATTGCCGGTGTGGGCGGGGGAGCAACATTTGCGGCACTGGTTGTGCTTTCGACGATGGGATTACCAGTGGCTCTTGTAGGACTACTAATTGCAATTGAGCCACTAATTGATATGGGAAGAACTGCATTAAATGTCAGTGGGGCAATGACAACAGCATTGCTTGCCGAAAAATTATCCGGAGAGAAAAAATAAATACAAAAATAGACTGCTGTAAAACATTTACCGCAGTCTATTTTTATGCTCGTAAATTAAATCTTGGCAACAAGTTGTATGACAAAAGATAATTTTCATTTACTTGATCAGGTTTATATCATGGATTATAGTTATAGATATAAAAAGTATTTAAAATTTGTCAACAAGGGCAAAATAAAAGGGGGTATATCAAATGCAGAATGCTTCAATTGCGCAAACGGAAAGAGTTGGAGCTCGTATTGTAATTCAAAAGTTTGGTAGATTTTTGAGTGGAATGGTTATGCCGAATATTGCTGCTTTTATTGCTTGGGGATTTATTACGGCCTTATTTATTCCTACTGGGTGGCTGCCGAATGAAGATTTGGCTAAGTTGGTTGGCCCAATGATCCAGTTTCTTTTACCGCTGCTGATCGCGTATACTGGTGGTAAAATGATTTATGATGTCAGAGGCGGTGTCGTTGCAGCTGTAGCGACAATGGGAATTATCGTTGGTGCATCCCAGCCGATGTTTTTAGGTGCTATGGTAATGGGGCCGTTTGCCGGCTGGGCCATGAAAAAGGTTGATAAATTATTTGAAGGAAATATTCCTTCTGGTTTTGAAATGTTAGTGAACAATTTTTCAGCCGGAATTTTGGGTGCTATTTTAGCTGTTTTAGCGTTTCTTGGTATCAGCCCAATTATGTTGGGAATTACCAAAGCTTTAGTAGCTGCTGTAGATGTGGTTGTTGCGGCAGGGTTATTGCCATTGGCGAATTTATTTGTAGAACCTGCAAAAATTCTATTCTTAAATAATGCCATCAATCACGGGATTTTTAGTCCAATTGGAATGGATCAGGCAGCAAGTGCAGGCAGTTCGATCATTTTCTTGCTTGAACCGAATCCGGGACCTGGTTTAGGTGTATTATTAGCGTATTATTTCGTCGGAAAAGGCAATGCACGTCAATCTGCACCGGGTGCGATGATTATTCACTTCCTTGGTGGTATTCATGAAATTTATTTCCCTTATGTTTTAATGAATCCTAGACTTCTTTTAGCTGTTATGGGCGGCGGAGTTGCAGGGACTTTGACATTCCAATTATTAGGCGCTGGTTTAGTCGCGGTTCCTGCACCAGGGAGTATCTTTGCACTGATTGCAATGGCACCTAAAGGCGGTTTATTTGCCGTACTAGCCGGTGTTGCAGTGGCGTCAATTGTATCTTTCTTGATTGCATCTGCTCTGCTTAAAATGAGCGGGCAGAATGAAGATGAAGATTTAGAACAAGCAAGTGCAAAAATGCAAGCGTTAAAAGGTACGAAAGTACAAGAGAGTGCAGCTACTGCTGCAGTAAATGTGAACAAGGTCGTTTTTGCTTGTGATGCGGGCATGGGGTCTAGTGCGATGGGGGCTTCGATTTTGCGTAAAAAATTTAAAGAAGCCGGTTTAGAAAGCATTACAGTAATTAATACGGCAATTAATGAGATACCGGCAGACGCAGATATTGTGGTTACGCAGAAAACTTTAACAGATCGGGCAAGAGAAAGAGTTCCGCAAGCTGAACATATCTCAATTGAAAATTTCTTAAATAGTCCGGAATATGAAGCACTCGTTCAGCGGTTATCTTAAATAAAAATCACGCTAGTTAAATTAACTAGCGTGAACTCTTTGCTTATGAGGAGTTATAACGATGAGTGTCAGTTCGAGACAACGCATGATTTTGAATATTTTATTAACGGAACCCGGGGAGATTACGATTAAGCAGATTGCAGATCGCATCGCTGTAAGCACGCGTACTGTGCATCGGGAGCTCAATGATATTGATTTTGTGTTAAACCCGTTTCAGTTGCAGTTGGTTAAAAAATCTGGAATCGGTGTTGTAATCGAGGGAAGTGCTGTACAAAAAGAGAATTTACGATTGTCGCTGTTTAATCAAACGACAGTAGAATATTTACCAGAAGAAAGAAAATTATTAATCCTTTGCCAGTTACTAGAGGCGACCGAGCCGGTCAAACTGATTTCTCTAGCTTATGATTTAAAGGTTACAACAGCAACAATCAGTTATGATTTAGATGAAATTGCGCGTTGGATGGATCATTATAAATTACGTTTAATTCGGAGACGTGGGTATGGGGTAGAATTAACGGGCGACGAATCGGCGAAACGCAAGGCGATGAGTGATCTTATCGCTGAAAATTTAGATGAGTTTGAGCTTTTAGGGTTTATAAAAGACAATATCCAGAGTAAATCAACGAAGAATATCAATACGGTCTCTGAACGGTTATTGACTTTAATAGAAAAAGAAAAATTAATTATGATTGAAAACGCCCTGCGTAACTTGGAGAATGAGCTGCCTTATCCATTGGCGGATAGTTCTTTTATCGGGTTAGTCATTCATTTGGCACTAGCGATTGAACGCATTGAAAAAGGTGAACAAATTGTTTTTGCCGAGGAACATTTGCAGGAGCTTAAAGGTACACCGGAATTTGAAGCGGCCAGCGTGATGATTGAAAGATTGCGGAATCTATTTCAAATGGATATTCCAGATTCTGAAATCGGATATATCACGATGCATTTAAGAGGCGCTAAGTTGCGAAACTCTTATGATGATGGTTTTGAATTTAAAAACGCTGCATTGATTGCTAAAGTTCACCAATTGATAGCATATTGTGAAGAAGCGTTCAATGTCTCATTTCATGAGGATACTGTTTTGGTGCAGGGACTGCTGACGCATATTGAGCCAGCGTTATTTCGCATTAAAAAAAATATGAATATCAGAAATCCGCTTTTAGAAGAGATTAAAGAGCGGTATCATACGTTGTTTTTGGTACTCGAATCAGCGGTGGAAGAGGTTTTCACTGAACTTGAGGTTCCAGAAGCGGAAATTGGCTATTTGGTCATGCATATAGGTGCAGCTTTAGAGAGAATGGGGCAGGTGAATCGGCTCCAATATCGTGCATTGGTTGTTTGTTCAAGCGGAATTGGATCTTCGCGAATTTTGGCTAGCCGCATTGAAAAGGAATTGCCCTATATCGGAATTGCAAAAAATATTTCATTATTTGATATTCAGAAGATACCAGAGGAAACGTATGATTTAATTATATCCACAGTACCGCTATCTTTAGGAAAAAAAGAGTATGTTTTGGTTACACCGCTTTTGACAAAAGAAGATATTCACAATATCAATCTGTTTATTAGTCAAATTAAGCAACCTAAAAACTTAAAGACGATACATCATCTAAACAGTGATTGCCTGCTAGGCAATTTAAAAGGCTGGCAGCAATATATATCTGTTACCTGTTCGATGATTGAGAAATTTCGCTTTGACACCATAGCGAACCAAAATATGCAGATGGAAGATTTGATTTATTGGATTTGTAAGCAGATGGAAGACGAACATATCCTCAGTGATAAAAATGAAGTAATTGAAAAACTCATGGAACGGAAGAAGTTAGGTGGGTTGGGAATCCCCAATGCACAGATCGCATTACTGCATGGCAAAATCGCAATGATAAGCGAACCCGTAGTTCGATTATATTATTTAGAGAATTCGTTGTGTATTGAATCTATGGATGATCAATATGTCAGTGTGGATAAGATTCTTCTCTTATTGGCACCGACACATATTAAAAAAGAGGGATTAGAAGTTTTAAGTGAGATGAGTTCACTGTTAATCGAGAGTGAATTTATCGACGTTTTAAACGGTAAAAATCATCAGCAGATCACTTCATATTGCCTTACGCATTTATATAAACATATCGTAACAAAAATAAAAAAGGGAGATCATTATGAGTAATTTTGTGTTATCAAAAGAGCAAATCAAGTTAAATGCCAGTGTAAAAAATAAAAGCGAAGCAATTGCTTTGGCAGGCGATCTGCTTGTACAAGGGCAGTATGTAACGAAAGAATATATTGATAAAATGCAGGATCGTGAGGCGTTGTCGACAACGTATATTGGCAATGGAGTTGCGATACCGCATGGAACAAATGAATCTAAAGCGTTTATTAAGTCTTCCGGCATTTCTATTGTGCAAATACCAGAAGGTGTAGATTTTGGCGGCGGCAATATGGCGTATTTATTAATTGGTATCGCCGGTGTTGGTGATGAACATTTGGAAATGCTGTCAAGCATTGCAATTGTATGTTCGGAAGAAGAAAATGTAAAAAAACTTGTGCAGGCAACACGAGACGAAGAGGTTATAGCAATCCTCAAAGGGGGGCTATAATATGTTAGCAGTTCATTATGGTGCCGGTAATATTGGCAGAGGATTTATTGGACAATTGTTGTATCAAGCAGGCTATGAAGTTTGTTTTGTCGATGTGAATCAAGAATTGGTTGAAGAAATCAATGCAAAAAAAGAGTATACGGTTATGCTTGCTTCGGAAGAAAAAACTGCTTCTGTTGTAAAAAACGTAAAAGCAATTGATGGGAAAAATGAAGAAGCAGTGGTAAAAGCAATTGCTGAGGCTGATCTTGTTACAACAGCGATTGGCCCTAATATTCTTAAATTTATTGCACCGATTATTGCAAAGGGAATTTCGTTAAGAGTGAAGCAGAATCGTAAACCATTGAATGTAATTGCCTGTGAAAATATGATTGGCGGCAGTTCTGCACTGAAATCTTTTGTATATGAACATCTAAGTGATACGGATAAACAAGCAGCGCAAGAAAATATAGGGTTTCCTGATGCTGCAGTAGATCGTATTGTTCCTTTGCAGAAAAACGAGGATAAACTATTTGTATCGGTAGAACCATTTTATGAATGGGTCGTAAATCGCTCGCAAATGGTCGGCGTAGTTCCTGTGATTGAAGGTGTTACGTACGTCGATGATTTAAAACCTTTTATTGAGCGGAAATTATTTACAGTGAATACTGGGCATGCAACGGTTGCTTATCTAGGTTATTTACACGGGCTCAAGAGCATTGATCAAGCAATCAAAAATACCGATGTTTTAAAGATAACCGAAACTGTTTTACAAGAAACCGGTAGTCTCTTAGTAAAAAAATATCAGTTTGCAGAAGAGAAGCATGCAGCTTATATTAAAAAGATTATAAGTCGTTTCAAAAACCCTTATATTTCTGATGAGGTTACGCGTGTGGGGCGGTCCCCAATTCGGAAATTATCTGCAAAGGATCGTTTGGTTAGCCCGGCTACGCAAGCGATGCAATTTGGAATTGATTTAATCGGTCTGCCAGTCGTTATTGCAGCAGCATTATTATTTGATTATAAAGAGGATCAAGATGCTGTAGAAATCCAAGCTTCTATTTGTAAAGTCGGTCTTGAAAAGACGATTGAAGCATATACAGGCATTGCAAAAGATACGCAGCTTTTTAAATCAATCGTGGAAAACTATCAAATGTTGCGCAGATTGTCAGAAAAATAAAATAGATAGATTCTCTTCCTCTCACCGCTAGTGAATGGTCCTGTTTTTACAAAATAACCAGAAAGAGCCTCCTGCATGATACAGGAAGGCTCTTTCTGCTTGTTCTTATAAATCTTTTTCTTAAAGTGGAAAGGAATTAGGGTCCTTACTTATTATAATAGTACGAATTTCCAAAAAATACAATGGTGTATTTTGTCTAAATTTGTCAAACAGGAAAATTATTTTTCGACATTCGTCGGTTTGTCGGAAACAACGTCGAAGAAAAATAGGAAATAGGTAGTAAATTTCAAATAATTTTTAAGGTTTCTTCAAAAAGGATTTAAATTTTTGTACAGAAGTGTTTACAACCAGTTCTTCAGGAAAATGAATTTTTTCCAAGAGTTTTTTTGCATATTTGTGATCTCCTACAGCCGTTTCTGCATGTGCATCGCTGTTCATGACGATTGATGTTCCATATTGTTTGCAAAAATTGAGCATGGTTGTGTCATTTTCCCAGGCGTTAACGCGATGGCTGTCAGGGCGTAAAGAGCTATTGTTAATTTCGAGCAGCACATGATGTTCCTTGGCTGCTCGAGCAATTGCTTCATAGTCGAGCGGATAGAAACCGTCATCAGGGTGTCCGATGATATTGACGTAAGGATTTTTGATGGCACCGATGATTGCAGCTGTATTTTCTTCTCTTGTGCCGGAATCTATACATAAGTCATGCATGCTGGCAACTGCATAATCCAGTTTTTTTAATTTGTCTTCTGCCAAGTCGATATTGCCGCAGTAGTCGAGGATATTCAGTTCAGCGCCTAAAATCAATTCAACACCATAAGCCGTCCGATCAACGGCACGAAGGTTGGCAAAGTAGAATTCATGACAGGTTCCTGGCATGGAAGGGGCATGTTCTGTAATACCCAGCAGTTCGAGTTTCTTATCAGCAGCGGATAATGCCATCTCTTTTAATGTATTGTAGGCATGCCCGCTGACGATCGTATGCGTGTGTGTATCTAAAACATCTTTCATAGAAGGCCTTCTTTCTGTAATTCATCTTTGTATATAAATAATACTAGGAGCTTTTTTTTATTTTGTCAATTTTATGTTGTTATGAATTGTTTAAAGTTTTGTAAGGTTCTTGTAATATTGTTTTATTACATAAGGAATACTTTTTTTGTAGGATTTGCTATAATGAGATTAATAGCTGTCGATTGCAATTGTGTTAAATTTTATATCTATATTAATGATACGAATTTAAAAAGTTTCTTGTTTTGTGAAGTTGTTTTATTGTGCCTGCGACATGCAGCATTGTATGGTGATTTTTGTTGAAAAAAATTTTTTTTATATGGAGTTTATACTTTCAGTCGTAAAAATAGAGCGGACAGTAGGATAAGGAGACGATCGTAGATGGAAGAATCCCAATATACCAGTATTGATATTGGCCGAGCAGCGCTAAAAATTGCTGTGACAGCGAGTCGTACAGAAGAAAATGAGATAAAACAAATGTTAGCCAAGCAAGGCATCGCAGTTGCAGCTGTCGATTTTGGCGGCGAATTTATTCATTCTATCGTCAAGATTGTTGAGCGTGCAGTAGTAGCCGCACAGAGGCAGGGCTTGGTACCGGATACACATGTTGGTTCGGGAGCAGTTGCTGGTGCTGCAGGTGCGGCTTTAGAGCAAATCAAACATAAGGCGATTGGTTTCAACGTCGGAGGGAAAATTGGTATTGCCCGATATGATGAGCATCTATGTGTAGCCATTTATATGGGGGTCGGTGTACTTAATTTAAACGAGATGTGTGTTGGTCTCGCGCATCGGTCAATTTATAAATAGAGATTTGTGATCGTGCAAAATTTGGCAGAGAATTTTGCCGGTGTACAAAATACTTTCGTTGACGATTATGCGTTTCATCATCTATAATACTTATTGTAAATGAGGTATCGGAATGTTTCCTAAATATAGCCGATTTTTGTTTAGAAAGGAGTTTAAAGAATGAAAATAAGAATAGCTGTGGCTGGTAGCAATCAATTAAATGCAGAGGAAGTCTTAGGCGCAGCAAAATTAATTATTGGCGATTCGGCAATATTTACAACAGTCATTACCAATGAAATAAAATGTGATGATTTTGCGGATTTATTTATTTGTGCTGCAACGCAGGCGGAAACTTTGAAAAAGGTTGTTCCACAAAATAAAATCATCGTGCTTGATCTTATGCCGACATCCCAATTTTTTGTACAAGTTGCACGAATTCCTGCGGGGGAAGATGTCTATATTTTTAATTCCAACTTACGATATCCTGCTCGTCTGGCAAAAGCTTGCAAGAAGCTGGGGATTGAAGTGAATTTCATTAGCGTTGCTTATGAGGCAATGCCGCAGGATGAAGTAATTGCCGCATTAAAGAAGGCGAAATATATCATTGGAATCAAGAGACTGGTGGGTGAAACGATTTTATTGTCAGAAAAATATGCATCGTATCTCCGTGAAGATGTTGTTATTATAGGTACGACTCGTGTTGCATCTATGCAATCAGCATGTATGCTGATTCAATGGGTAGCGACTTATTTTCACCAGTTTATTTCAAAGCAGGTAACGACTTTGACCAATAAGATGAAGTCATCTGTTGTCCATGCAAAAGAGAGTGATTATGGACGTAAATTAGCAAGTGTTGCCGACGATTTGGAAAAACTTATGGCAGAGAGTAATACTTCCATGCTTACGATGCACGATGTTGTTATGAAATCTTTTGCAAATCAAATATCGCCCGATATTATGATGTTCGATCATACCCATGATCAAGCTGAAGAAAGAAAGAAAAGCGAAGAGAATTCTTCCAGTAATGAAATTGTAAAGACTTTAGAAAATATCAATTGTTTGAGTGATAAGATAACAAATCTTTCACATCAAATTTAAAAGGTCGCAAGTAATAGCAAAACTACTACTTGCGACCTTCTTTATTCTGGATTGTAAGAGGTTTTAATAAAATCATAAAGTGTTTGGGCGGCATGCGAGAGATGCTTGCTTTTTTTATGTGCGAGATGAATTGGCACGTGAAGCGGTGGAGAGAGAGGAACTCCGACAAAGTTATTGTCGTTTTCAATTGCTTCCGTTGGTAAGATTGCAATACCGGCTCCACAAACAATCAAACGCTTGATGGTTTGAATTGCATTGGATTCGAAACTGACATGCGGTGTAATATCAAGTGTTTTGAAAGCTTGCAGAATCAGTTTCTGAATTGGACAATCCTCTTTAAATAAAATAAAGCATTCTTTTTCTAAAGCGGAAAAAGATAAATTCTCTTTACCCTTTAACATATGATAAGAAGGCAGACAAGCGACCAGCTCTTGTATACCTAGGTCAACCGTTTCGAGCATTTCTGTATTTTCGTTTGCTATGATTAAACCGAGATCAAGTTTATCCTCCTCAAGCTGTTTTTGAATGCTAGTGGAACCAGCCTCAACAAAAATCAAGTTAAGTGCCGGATACAGATTACGAAATTTGGCAAGCAAAAAAGACACCACCGATATACCGGTCACAGGTGATATGCCAATTGAAATTGTTCCACTATTGAGATTTTTCAATTCAGTTACTTTTGTGATTGCTTGCGATACATCATGCATGATAATCTCGATATGATTAAAAAATACTCGCCCTTCTGCGGTTAAAATAGCGTTTTTCTTATTGCGGACAAAAAGTTGAACGCCAAGCTCTTCTTCTAACTTTTTGATGGCGGTCGTCACACCCGGTTGTGAAATATAAAGTTGTTCGGCAGCAAGTGTGAAACTCTTCAATTTGCTGACCATAAGAAAGCATTCTAGCTGTTTTAATTCCATAAGCATATTACTCCATTAATAAAAAATGAATTTTAGTGTCAAAATATAATTAAAATCCATATATATTGATTATTATAGCATAAGATAAATCAAGTTAAAAAATTTTTTTACTGATAAACTTCATTCTATTTGATTTTATAATGCTAGTATAAAAATATTGTATGTAAATTGTTTTTATAAATGATAAAATAATAGAGAAATATCTTATAAGAACAGGATTTAGGGCAGAAAATCTTGGATTTTGTAAGATATGGAATTTTAAATATTTATTAAGAATTATTTTTAAGGGGAGGTCATTTTTTATGATGACATGGTTGGGACTAGCTATTGTTATAGTCACCATTTATTTTTTATTCAAGCGTTACGATGCACGGTTGATCTTATTAGCTTCCGGTATTATTATGGCTTGTATTGCGGGAAATCCGATGGAATCATTAAATTCTTTTGCAAAAAATATGACAAACGGCGGCTTGATTCAAGCGGTATGTTCGGTAATGGGTTTTGCTATGGTCATGCGGTATACAGAATGTGATAAGCATCTGATTAACTCCATGGCAAAAGGGCTATCAAGATTTCGTCCATTTTTAATTCCTGGGGTAGTTATTGGTACGTATGCGGTAAACGTTGCACTTCCGAGTGCGGCAGGAACAGCAGCAGCGGCAGGGGCAATTTTTGTACCGTTGATGATGTCAACAGGTATTCATCCTGCGATGGCAGCAGCTGCCGTAAAGTGTGGTACTTACGGAAGTATGCTGAATCCAGGATTAGCACATAATCCTTTTGTGGCAAAAATCGCTGGTGTGGACGTTATGGATGTTATTAGTTTTCACTATAAAGCGAATATAGCATCCCTTATTGTTGCAGCAATATTAATTACATTGACAGCGTATTATTTGAAAGAGCATAAAGGATATAAAGCAGAGGGTCTGCAAGCAGAAGCAAATTTCAAAGTGAATTTTCTATATGCGTTGATGCCGATCCTGCCAATTGCAATATTAATTTTGGGTTCAACAGGACTTGTACCAGTGTTTAAAATGGGTGTTCCTCAGGCTATGGTAATCGGCGCAGCTGTAGCTTTACTTGCGACGAGAAAAAATCCTGTTGAGTTAAGTAATGCATTTTTCGATGGAATGGGAAAAGCATATGGAACAATTTTAGGGATTATTATTTCGGCAGGTGTATTTGTATCTGGGTTAACAGCTATGGGAGTTGTAAAATCTTTCATGGATGTTATGTTGAACAATCCGGCAATTGTTAAAGTTTGCGCAGCGGTTGGACCATTCTTACTTGGCTTAGTTGTAGGTTCTGGCGATGCAGCTACCTTTGCTTTCAATGAAGCGATTACGCCGCATGCAGCTGAATTTGGTCTTTCACAAGTGCAAATGGGTAGTATGGCGACACTAGGGGGTACATTAGGTCGTACAATGTCACCAATTGCTGGTGCAACAATTATTGTTGCCGGCATCGCAGGTGTAAATCCGATGGAAATTGCAAAACGCAATTGCTTGCCTATGGTAGGGGCAATGATCGTCGGAATGTTTGTATTGTTAATGTAGAACCTATCTTAGTACTAGATTACAAGTAAAACGGTTCTTTTGAAAAAGTAAGAATACGAGGGAAGTTTTATTATGATGAGTGTTTTAGATTTAGACAAGAAAATTAAAGATTTAGCAGAAAATTTAACTGAGCAGACGGTTGCACGTCGGAGAGATTTGCATCAACATCCAGAAACTGCTTGGACAGAGTTCCGTACGGCTTCTTTCGTTGCGGATCAATTAACTGCATTGGGATATGAAGTAAGTCTTGGCGCTGATGTAGTGGATGAAGCGGCAATGATGGGGGTTCCTAAGGGAACTGTGCTCGCAGAGCATGTCGAACGTGCGATTTCACAAGGCGCAAATCCTAATTGGGTGGAAAAAATGGCTGGTGGTAAGACCGGCGTGGTTGGCGTTTTAAAATTTGCTAAACCTGGACCAACGGTAGGGTTACGTTTTGATATGGATTCTAATGATGCCATTGAAACCGAAGATGAAAATCACCGTCCAAGAAAAGATGGATTTTGTTCAATCAATAAAGGTGCAATGCATGCCTGCGGTCATGATGGACATACGGCTGTTGGTCTTGCAGTTGCAGAAATCTTGATGCAATTGAAAGATGAATTAACCGGTACAGTCAAATTGGTTTTCCAACCAGCCGAAGAAGGTGTTCGCGGAGCAAAAGCTATGGTACAAAAAGGTATTGTAGATGATGTTGACTATATGTTGGGAGCACATTTTGGTTTCCAAATGAAAAAAACGGGACAACTTGCTTGTAACGTAACTGGATTTTTAGCGACAAGTAAATTTGATGCTGAATTTACAGGTTTGCCAGCGCATGCTGGTGCAGCACCTGAAACAGGCAAAAATGCTTTGCTTGCGGCAGCAGCGGCAGCATTAAATCTGCATGCGATTTCCCGCCATAGTGATGGCGCTTCGCGCATTAATGTAGGTATATTAAATGCTGGCAGTGGTCGTAATGTAATTCCGCCAAATGCAATTCTAAAATTAGAAACACGCGGCGCAACAAGCAAAATCAACGAATATATGGCAGCGGAAGCAAAGAGAATTATTCAAGCTGCAGCTGTGATGTATGATGTTGATGTCAAAGTTACTGAAATGGGTGGTGCTGCAGGCGGAAATAATACTGTAGAACTTGCAGATAAAATCACGAAAGTGGCACAGCGTCTTGCAATCTTTCATGAGATTGTACCAGAATGTAATTTTGGTGCGAGCGAAGACTTCTCTTATTTCATGGAACGCGTTCAGCAAAATGGCGGTCAAGCAGCTTATATGATGGTTGGCGCAGATTTAGCTGCGGGGCATCACGATTCATATTTTGATTTTGATGAAAAGGCCCTGGATTTAGCGACGAAATTAATTACGGCATCTGCAGTTGATCTGCTAATAAATAAATAAATATTGTTTTAAATAAGGCATCATAAAGTTCAATGCATAAAATTCTAAAGTTTGTTATATCATAAACTTTGGAAAATAAGCGTGTACTTTATGATGTTTTTATATTTAACTAGTTGATTGAGTCAACTAGTTTGTAGTATAATAAACCTGCAAAAATAAATTGGAGTGAATGGGAATGGATAATTTAGATATTGCGAGACAATTTGGTATTTTAAATCGGCAATCGCAGACTTTTATTACGAATGCTTGCAGTGATCTGGGCATTGGTTTTTCGGAATGTGTGCTGTTGATGAATTTATATCGCCGTGAAGGAATCAACCAGGAAGATATGTCCACAGTTTTATTTATCGATAAAGCTGCCACGGCAAGGACGATTAAATTACTTGAAGAAAAGGGCTTTATCTTACGCAAACAGGATAAAGAGGATAAACGAGTTAAAAAATTATATTTAACCGCAAAAGGTGAAGAAACCAAGGCGCCTGTATTTAAAATGTTAAAGCAATGGATGCATTTTCTTAGTGATGGAATGGATCAAGAAACTTTTGAAACAGTGAGAAAAGGACTGCGTATTTTGGCTGAAAAAGCGAGCAGTAGGGAATGTAGTCTGTTATTTGAAAGGCAAAATAGAGGAGGGGTGGAAAATGAAGAATAATTTAGTGAAATTAGGTCTTATTTTTTGTTTAATCAGTGTATTTATTGTAAGTGGTTGCGGTAAAAAGTCAGAAGCGGAGCAGGATATTCCACTTGTAAAGACAGAGAAGGTTGTTATGGGAAATCTAGCAACTACAATGAATTATGCTGGGGAGGTTCATGGGCGTTATGAGTCGCAATTGGCATTTCAGGTAAGTGGAAAGATCATTGCACGTCATGTAGATCTCGGCAGCAGTGTAAATGCTGGTGAGGTGCTCATGGAAATAGATCGTAAAGATATTCTTCAAAATGTAAATATTGGCTCGGCGCAAGTTGATGCTGCAAGGGCGCAATTGAATTTAGCAGAGGCAAATTTAAATCGTTATCGGCAGCTCTATGAACAATCAGCAGTGAGTGCAGCGCAGTATGAGCAATATCAGACGTCCTATGAGTCTGCACTGGCTGCGCTAAGGCAAGCAGAGGCACAGTATACACAAGGAAATAATAGTTTGGAATATAGTAAATTGGTTGCAGATAGCACGGGTGTTATTTCTGCAGTTCATGCAGAAGTTGGGCAAGTCGTTTCCGCGGGGCAAGCTATGGTTACGCTTGTCAAAGCCGGAGACTTAGAAGTGGAAATCAGTGTTCCCGAAAATCGTTTGGAAGAATTAAAGGCCAGTCAACATGTTGCAGTATCTTTTTGGGCACTCAATGATATGGTTATTGATGGCACGATTCGTGAGATTGCTCCAATGGCAGATAAAGTATCACGTACTTATAAAGTTCGAATAGGGTTAGTGAATCCTTCCGAGCAAATTAAACTAGGTATGACAGCAAATGTAGCAATTGCTGTTGGTGATGCACAGCTCTTAGGGATAACTACGATTCCTTTGACGGCAATTTATCAGACCGGGGATGTGCCGCAGGTTTGGGTCGTGCAAGATGGCGTGGTCAATTTACAGCCTGTAACGATAGAAGCATTCGGAAATAATCAGGTTAAAGTAACCTCTGGGCTAAATCATGGCGATGTAATTGTTACTGCCGGTATACACAAATTAAGGGCTGGGCAGGAAGTGAGAGTGTTAGAAGGTGAAGGTAAATGAAAAAGTTTAACCTGACAGAGATCGCTTTAAAAAATAAATCACTTGTCTGTTATTTTATTCTTGTCATTTTTTTGATGGGGTGTTTTTCCTATACGAAATTAGGACGGATGGAAGATCCCGAGTTTACGATTCGGCAAATGGTAGTGACGGTTGCATGGCCGGGGGCAAGTGCGAAGCAAATTGAAGAACAAGTTACAGATAAAATAGAAAAGAAGCTGCAGGATTTACCGGGAATGGATTATCTGAAAAGTTATTCTCGTCCGGGGGCATCTGTTATTTATGTGACTTTGCGTGAAGATACAAAGGCAAGTACGATTCGTTCCACCTGGCTAGAGGCTAGAAATTTAGTCAATGATATGAAAGCTGATTTGCCACAAGGGGTAATCGGGCCAACTTTTAATGATCGGTTTGATGATGTCTATGGATCGATTTATGCAATTACAGCAGACGGGTATAGTTATGAAGAAATGCGCGTAGAAGCAGAAAAAATTCGTCAGATGTTGTTTGATATAGACAATGTTAAAAAAGTTGAATTAATTGGTCAGCAGGCGGAAAAAATTTATATTGAAATCGAAAATAGCAAACTTGCGCAATTGGGGATAAATCCAAGCACGATTGCAAATGTTATAGCAAAGCAAAATGCGATGACCCCGGCTGGTATGCTTGATACGAGTACGGATAATGTTTATTTGAGAATGACAGGGCAATTTGATGATATCGAAGCAATTCGTAATTTGCCGATTCAAGCCAATGAAAGAATCTTCCGTTTGGGTGATATTGCAACGGTAGAACGTAAATATGTAGAGCCGGCAGAGCCTAAAATGTATTTTAATGGTCAACCTGCCGTTGGCATTGCGGTGTCGATGGAAAGTGGCGGCAATGTTTTAGATTTGGGTGATGATTTAAAGAAAACAGTTAATTTAATAAAAAAGGATTTGCCATTAGGACTTGAAATTCATCAGGCTTCTGATCAGCCTGAAGTGGTAAAGGATGCAATTGATGATTTTATTAGCACCTTGCGTGAAGCAATTATCATTGTACTTGTTGTGAGTTTCTTAAGCTTAGGTGTGCGCACCGGGCTTGTGGTAGCACTATGTATACCATTGGTTATTACAGGTGTTTTTCTAGCGATGGAAATGCTGGGGATTGATCTGCATAAGGTTTCGCTAGGTGCACTCATTATTTCACTGGGGCTTTTGGTCGACGATGCAATTATTGCCGTGGAAATGATGGCAGTCAAACTGGAAGAAGGATACGATCGATTTAAAGCGGCATGCTACGCGTATACAGTAACTGCATTGCCAATGCTGACTGGAACTTTGATTACTTGTGCCGGGTTTATCCCCGTTGGATTTTCTAAGGGTATGGCAGCTGAGTTTACAAGCAGTCTTTTCCCGGTAATTGCCATTGCTTTGATTATATCTTGGGTTGTATCAGTGATGGTAGCACCCTTATTTGGTTATCATTTAATCAAAGTAAAAGTGCATGATACATCAAAAGAAAATAAAGCATATCAAAGTAAGTTTTATAAAATGTTTCGCAGGATTTTAACTTGGTGTCTGCAGCACCGCAGAATTGTTTTAGTCGGTACAGCAATATGCTTTTTTGTGTCGATCTTTATGATGAAATTTATTAAGCAAGAATTCTTTCCGCCATCGATTCGACCAGAAGTAATTGTAGAATTAAATCTGCCGGAGGGCGCTTCAATAAAAGCAACAGAAGATGCAGCTAAACAATTTGCTGCACGACTTGATGGCGATGCGGCAATTAAAAATTACAGTTTTTACGTGGGAAAAGGGGCGCCAAGATTTGTCTTGACAACGGAGCCGGTGTTACCTGCAAATAATTATGCGCAATTTATTATCGTTGCCAAAGATTTGGACGCAAGAAAACAGCTCACAGAAAAGATTCAGACGATTATGGCAGAAGATATGCCAGGTGTTCGCAGCAATGTGAAATTAATTCAAACGGGTCCGCCGGCAGCGTATCCGGTGATGCTTCGTGTTTCAGGATACGATCATGAAAAAGTTCGTGAAATTGCCAATCAAGTTGCGGAGAAAATGACGGCCAATCCAAATCTACGTCAAGTGCACTTTGACTGGAATGAAAAAAGCAAAGTGATGCAGCTTGATTTAGACCAAGATAAGCTAAGAGTGTTAGGGATTGATGGACAGTCTCTGGCCACAGCATTGCAGACACAATTGTCAGGTGCTGCGGTTGCCGAGTATTATGAACAAGATAAAACAATTGATATTGTGTTTAGAATGCATGATGAAGATCGCAGCGATTTATCAAAAGTCAAAGATATGCCGATCGCAATCGGCAATGGCAGCTATGTTCCACTTGAACAAATTGCCAAAATTCGTTATGGGGCGGAGGATGGACTTATTTGGCGGCGGGATTTAAAGCCAACGATTACTGTGAGAGCTAATATTATGGATGGAATCACGGGCAATGATGCAACACAACAAGTGTATGATGCAACGAAAGAGCTTCGTGACAGCCTGCCAATGGGATATACTGTGAAAGTGGATGGTGCATTGGAAAACAGCGGAAAGGCAATGCGGTTAATGTTGGCTCCAGTTCCTGCGATGATCATCGTCATTGTTACATTGTTGATGCTGCAACTGAAGCGAATGTCTCTTATGTTCCTGACTTTAATGACTGCTCCGCTTGGAATTATCGGCGTTAGTTTTGGCATGTTATTGACGAATCAATCCATGGGATTTGTTGCTGAACTTGGAATTTTGGCACTGAGTGGAATGATTATTCGAAATTCGGTTATTTTGGTGGATCAAATTGAAAAACATATTGCCGATGGGCAGGATGTGTGGCAGGCAATTATTGATTCAGCAATTCTTCGTTTCAGACCGATTATGTTAACTGCCGCAGCGGCAATTTTAGGTATGATTCCATTGATGCGCAATAATTTCTGGGGACCAATGGCAGTAGCAATTGCCAGCGGCTTGTTTTGTGCCACTGTGTTAACACTGCTTGTTTTACCAACCATGTATGCTGCTTGGTTTAAAGTAAAAGAACCGAATGAAAAAGGCTAGGTAAAAAACTAAGGGGTATGTCACATCTTAATGTGGCATACCCCAAACTCTAGAAAAATAACATATTCATGTTGATAATTTAGAAAATAACGAAAGCCGTTCTACTTAAAAATTAGTACGAAGATAGGTTGCCGGTTGGTGAGAAGTGCTCAGATGCTAGGCACAGAAAGAGGTTGTGAAGAAGTCGTACTTCTGTACTAGGGCGAGCAGCATCTTTCTGTAACGACGCAGATGAGTGCTTATCACCGACCCGCTGCCGATCTGTCTATGTTTCTTAGGAACAGGATAATATGGTATGATATAATATAGGGAGAATTTTTGATTGGATGTGCAGGTATGTTGAGTGAAAAAGTGAGTTATTTTATTATTGCGTTTTCGATTTATTTGTTGGGTAAGTCGATCATTTTCTTTCATAGTTTACCGTTGTATTCTGTGTTATTTGATATTTTCATGGCGATTTCATTATTGTGCAGTAATATTCCGCGCGTTTTACCAATAAAATTGGAATATTTATATTATATGAAAAAGATAGAATACGGTACCTTAGGACTGGCTCTACTGATGTTTGCTGTTCTTATTATTCGTTGATTTTCTTTAGGGTAGGGGTATTACGTTTCATCTTGCGAATGATTTCTTTGGTTTGCCGGTCGATACGAAGCGAGTCTGTTATTTTTTGTAGTGCTTTGTTGTAAGTAAAATCGTCTAAGGTATTGTGGTCTAAATAATGCATTGTTTTCTCCGCATATTTTATAAAGCAAATAGAAATTGCCCAAGCTACGGCCATTTTAACATAGTAGCCATCATGCCGAATCTCGTCTAACGCAGAAAGCGTTTCAGTAACATAGGAATCGGTAATATAAAATTGCAGTAATATGACAACGGCAAACCGTATTTCGAATTCTTGATTCGATTGTAAATAAGGTTGCAAAAATGTTCTAACGCGCGCAGGATGTTTTTTTATAATTTTTAGGTTACTGCAAAAGCTATCGCAGATTGCCCAATTGTCTATTTTAGGAATAAAAGAAGTGGTGTACGCTAATATTTCTTCAATATCAGCTTTGGCATAGCCAATGATCAAGCCTTGTAGTAAGATTTCTTCATAATATGTATCTTCGGCTGTTTTTAAATAAGTACGCCAGTCTTCTCTAGCCAGTTCTTTGGCCAGATTTTTTAGTAATGGCATTCGAACGCCAATGATATTCTTTGTGTTTGGGCATAATTTGCTATGAAATTGGCGATAGGTTTCATCGGATAAGGAAAATAAACGTGTTTGAATGGATTGCATGATTGTACTCCTTATTTTTATTGAATAAATTATAGCATATTGAATAAAAAGCATGCAGTATAAATCTGTAGGGAATGATATAATCAAGATAGATAATTTGAGGGGAGTGATTGTCCTGAGTATTTTAGAAATTATGAAAAAACGTAGAAGTGTAAGAAAGTTTAAGCAGGAGCCAATTACAGATCAGGAAATGAAACAGATCGTTGAAGCTGGACAGCTTGCACCAAGCGGCAGTAACAATCAAACTTCGCACTTCGTTGTGATTCAAAAAGTAGAAATTTTAGACGAATTACGGGAATTGGTGAAACATGAATTTGCCAAAATGGAGATTGATGAAAATACATATGGTAGCATTAAAACTTCCATTACCTTATCAAAAAAGGGAAAATATAATTTTATGTATAATGCACCCGCTTTCATTATTGCAACAAATCTTCGCGGGTATGGCAATGCAATGGCAGATTGTTCACTTGCATTAGGCAATATGATGCTTATGGCGGCGGAATTGAATATCGGAACATGTTGGATTAATCAATTAAAATGGTTAGCAGATAACGAAGCCATAAAAACATATCTTGAGAAATTGGGAATTGGAAAACAAGAAACAGTGTGTGGGTGCTTAGCCGTTGGATATTCTGATCAGCCTGATCTTCCACCTATCATTCGAAAGGGAAATATTGCTGATTTTATAAAATAAATGGAGCTTTTATAAGTGAAATGAGATTCGATAGCGCGTATTTACGCTTGTAAATATTTTGCTATGGATTGTAGTTTTGGTCTCCCGCCGATTATTTGGCGGGAGATTTTTATATACATAAAAATGTGGCCTACAATAGGGATACGTTTAATTTTGTATTTACATGCTTGGTGATTTATGTTAATTTTAACACAACAAAAGAAAGATAGAAGGAGAAAAAAATGTTTTTCAATATTTCTGTTAGTAAGACAATTAAATATTTTGAAGAAGTAGATGACATCACTGCAATGAATGTACGTTTGTCGATGAAATATTTTGGTTGGAATTCAAAAGATTACATTGATGCGTCAGGTGTAGAAGATCGCTATGTATATCGTATTGAATTTATGCGAGATGATCAACAAGGCGGTTTTTTTAAAGCACAAACAAATGATGTGGGAAAAATAAATAGTATAACGAAAGAATGTGCATTAAAAGCATTGAAATCGTATCTCGACAAAGGCTGTAGTTAGGAGTAGTATAGTTTCATATTGTATTGTAGTTATAGAAAGTAGGAGATATGATGATACTATTGCACGCAATTGAAGGAGTTCTTAGTTTACTTTTAATGGGGCTTGTTGGCTATATATTGGCAAGAAAAGGCTGGTTTAATAAAGAGACTTCCGCTTTACTTCCAAAACTCGTTACGTATGTGTCATTGCCATTGTTTTTGCTATGTAATCTAATTACAACATTTCACCGTGATGATTTGATTCACATGATGTACGGTGTAATTGTGCCAATGTTGTCGATGATGATGTGTTTTGTAGTTAGTTTAGTATTAGGAAAATTGTGTAAAGTAAATAAACGGCACATTGGAATCTTTCATAGCACTTTTGTTACATCCAATTCTATATTTGTTGGGATTCCGGTAAATATTGCATTGTTTGGCGAAGAGTCTTTACCATATACGTTGTTATATTTCTTTGCCAATACGCTATTTTTTTGGACGGTTGGTAATTATTATATTAGTTCAGATGGTGAAAAGCATAAGGCGATGCTGTTTAGTATGGAAACTGTTAAAAAGGTATTCTCTGCACCGATACTTGGATTTTTATTTGCTATTTTTCTTATTATGTTAGAGTTATCTTTACCTGATTTTTTGCTTAAAACGGCAAGGTATATGGGGAATATGACAACACCGCTTGCCATTATTTTTATCGGTGTTATTTTGCATGGCGTTGATTTGAAAAAGATTAGACTGGATAAAGATATTTTGCTGGTAATGTTGGGTAGATTTGTGATCAGCCCGCTTAGTATTGTCGTGATTACTTATTTTATTCCGATTCCTGAACTTATGCGTAAGGTGTTCATTATACAAGCGTCTCTGCCAGCTATGGCGCAGACTGTTATTTTAGCAAGTTTTTACAAGGCAGATAGTGAATATGCGACAATTTTGGTGTCGCTTAGTACACTGGCATCTATTCTAACCATTCCTTTGTTTATGGAGATTATATCTTAAATATTTTGACGTCGCAGAATGAAACATAACATAGTTCACTTGATGATAGTTTTTACCTATATATGATATAACTATTACTAATAAGGAAATACAGGAAAATATAGTATAATCTATGTATAGGATTATGATAAGATAATTAAGAAATAAAACAGATATGTAGAGTTTTAGGAGCAAAAGGGTTTATTGTGACCGTTTAATGAAGCGCTGCAAGTCTGTAAGAAATCTATAGGGCATCAAGGTTTCACATTAAAACGGTTGCACTGGTCAATCTGGACTCAATGATGCATAAACGTTTATTGCTGAATTTTGTTTTAAACCAAACAAAAAATCTTATTTATATTTTCATAGTGTATGATAAAGGAGAGTGAAATTTTTGCGATTTCAGAATGTTAAAACAAAATTTCTAGTAGTTTTATTACCGTTATTTATTCTTAGTTTTGTTGTTTTATCTGTAGTAAGTTATTACTTAGCAAATGAAGCTTTGAATGAAGCAGCAGATGAAACGATAAGAACAATGGGAAGAGAATCTTCGATGCAGGTACAGGAAGGCATCAATGAGCGTATTATCAGATTGGAAGAGTTAGGTGTTGATAGCGTCCTGCGGGGCAATGATGAGCAGGCAAAAGTTGCGTATCTGGCAAATTCGCAAAAGCGATTAGGCTTTGATTCTTTATATTATTCAGATTTAAAAGGAAATTGTATTCGTGCCGATGGTAAAAAATTTAATCGTGCAGATCGTGAATATTTCAAAAAAGTGCTGGATACACAAAAAGCATATGTACCGCAGCCTGTTGTATCAGGTGTTACGGGTAAATTAATCCTTGTATTAACTGCACCTGCCTTTGAAAATGGACAGTTTGTTGGCATGATGATGGGGAGTATTACCTTAGAGAAATTATCTAAAGTTTTAGATCAGGTAAAATTCAGAGATTCTGGGTATGGTTATATTGTGGAAAACAAAGGGAAGGTAATTGCAAACAATAAAGCACCAGAATTTATCAACAAATTGGACTTGTCAGAAAAAACAATTAACCCAGAACTTAAAACAGTGGCGACGGAGTTAGATGAGGACTTAATGCGAACTTTTAAACAAGTCGTTGAAACTGGTGAAGCGATGAGCTGTTATTACAAAAATGTACTGGGAAGAGACGATGTTGCAGTATTGACGCCGATCGATCTTTTTGGACAACGCTGGGTTATGGTAATTACTGCGCCAGAGTCTGAAGTGACGGCGCCTGTAAAACGATTGGCAAACTATATGTTTGGCATTTCCATCTTCTTTATATTGTTAGCTATTATTTGTATTTATGTGTTTGCTAAAAATATTTCTAAACCGATAGAGATCATTCGTGATGATTGTATGCGTTTAAAAGATGGCGACTTTAAAGATAGACCAGTTAGTGTTGATAGTGATGATGAAATTGGTCAATTGGCAAAAGGTTTCCATGAAATGAGAAACAATTTACGAGATTTAATAAAGAAAATACAAGGGGAAGCTGAAGAGGTCGCAGCATCGAGTGAAATGCTGCATGAAAGTGCAGGGCAATCTGCAGAAGCATCAAATCAGGTCGCGGTATCAATTACGGATATTGCGCAAGGCGTAGAAAAACAATCGTTATCTGCAAAAAATGTAAATGGTGTGGCAAAGGAAGTCGCCAACATTTCTGAGGAAATTGCACATAAATCAAAAAATGTAGCAGAAGTTGCGCACACAGCAAATGACGATGTGGAGCTTGGGCGTACGGCGATTGCGAGTGCAGTGGAGCAAATGCAGCAAATTGGATCAGGTGCTGAAGAAGTACAGCAAGCCATACATAAATTGGAACAAGGGTCTCAAGAAATCAGTAATATCGTTGATTTGATTTCTAATATTGCCGGACAAACAAATCTTTTAGCGTTGAATGCTGCAATTGAAGCAGCACGTGCTGGAGAACAAGGGCGCGGTTTTGCGGTCGTTGCTGAAGAAGTAAGAAAGTTGGCTGAGGAATCCCATCTTTCATCGCAAAAGATCGGCGAATTGGTGAAACGCAATCAAATTGATATGGAAAAGGCTGTTTCGGCAAGTCAGGCCGGTACGGTTGGTATTGGCAAAGGAATTGAAGCGGTGAATTCGGCCGATGAAACATTTAAAAACATTGTGAATGTGATCAGCCATTTGTCAGATGAGATCGCTGATATATCAAAATCAATCAATACGATGGCAATCGGCAGCAACGATATGTTAACAGCGATGCAGCAAATTGATGAAGTAAGTAAGAAAAATGCAGCTGAAGTGCAGTCTGTATCGGCTGCGACGGAAGAACAATCAGCAGCAATGCAAGAGATTGCATCAGCAAGTCAAAATTTAGCCAATCTTTCTACTGAATTGAAGAGAGCAATTTCTAGATTTAAAATTTAAATAAGATAAAAATTAAAGCTGAGGGGATTATCCCTCAGCTTTAATTTTTTATTTTTTTGTAGATCTTTTTCGATCGCTTTTTTTGGGGGAAAACGTTTCTTCAGATAATTTCGTTCCTACAACAACGATTTGATCTTCCGGACTGTATTCATCGACATAAAGTAACTCACGGCTTATTTCCTGTCCATTGATACTTTTAATACGGTAAGACGAGACAATATAGCCCGTTAATCCTTTATCCTCAACAACCATCTTGCCGGCAGGTAAATTTGGATCATATTTATTTACGGTACCAGGTGAGAGGGTTTTATCTACATTTGAGGTCAACGTGATTGTTTCCTTGCTGCGATCGCTTAAGTTTCCTAAAATAGCAATGGTTAAAGTTCCGTCTGCCACTTTTGCTATAATATACGCGTTGTTGGCTAGCGTATTTTTAAACTTAAAATCGAGTAAATGATCTGCAACCGTTGCATCTAGTCCAATTGGAACGTAACCCAGTGGATGAAAATGCGGGGTCCGTTCAACGGGTTTCATGTCGGCAAGCAGGATAGAATTGTATAGAGTGCTGCTGACTTGGCAAACGCCTCCGCCGATATCAGGGACAGTTTTCCCCTCGATGATAACAGGTGCTTCTTTAAAACCAGCCTCGGCAATGCGTAAGCCTGTCAAATCATTAAAAGATATAACTTCATCTGGTCTTAATAGCAAATGATTGATACTATTGGCAGCAATGCGGATGTTTTCACTGCGATTTGTGTTAAAATGATTAAAATTAGAGCTGTATACAGATAAAACCGTATCAATCTTTTCTAGAGCGGTTTTCGTTACATTTGGCACATCTTCTACAACTGGCAATTCAAGTGAAACAGGAAGCTCAAAGTCAAAAAGTTTTTGTGCAAGTGTAGAAAGTAAATCTTCATGATTCAATTTCTGCCCGGTAACTTCAGGCACGATGGAAATGATATCATTTTCTAATTCTATGTAAGCGTCTTTTCTTTCTGTTGCCGTTTCAAGACCAATCTGCCAGAGGATTGCTCTTAATTTTGTTTCGTCGTAAGTGATCACATAAGGAATTTTAATTCCATGATGTGCGCTCCTGAATCTTTCCCAGAAACTTTGCAATATGTTGTTTCCACGACCAATTTGATAAGCATTTTTTGCAGTTTGTTCAAAATTTATATAGAAATCAATATCGCTTGGCATGATATTCCAAGATTTATCTTTATAATGAAGTCGAATGATTGCTTTTTTATCTAATTTACTATGATAGATTTGCTCCAGCTTAGTTTGGGCTTCTTGTACAGTGTGTCCGCCAATTGGTATATCTGCTGCTGTTACGCCATAGAAAATACGTTCAGATACAGATAAAGCCATACTGAAGCTAATGAGAATGATGGAAGAGAATAAAAGAATAATAATAGAGAAAATGAGACACATTTTTGCATTTTGAGAAATTTTATTAAAAATACTATATTCCTCCTTTTGCAGTAATAGACAGCGTGAGCATAGAAAACCCCTGCATGAGCAGGGGTTTATTATTACCAAAAGGCTGGCATTTTATTATTGAATATTCATAGAAAGTTCAACGAATTTATTTGCTAATTTCGCTTTTTGTAAAACTTCTTCAGTAATATCTGCGCCCGCTTCAACAATAACAATACCATTATCAGTTGTAATGCGACGACTTGCTTTTTTGCCAAGCAAGAAACGACGATGTCTGTCATCTGCTATTTTATCTGCTGGTTGTTTAGCTGCTGTTACTTTTGGATCAGCTGCAGGTTCTTCAGTTTTCGTTTCAGTTTTAGGTGGTTCTGCCTTTGGTGCTTCCACTTTTTCTATTGGATTAGGTGTCTCTGGCTTAACTTCCACTTTAGAAGTTGTCGCCGTCACCGATTGTTGTTCTTTTTCGACTGCAACAGTTGTTTCAGCTGGTTTTACAGTTTTTATTTGCTCACTAAGATCTCTTTCAGGGACTTCGCTGTCGATTACGGTAACTTGTTTACCGAAAACGGATACCTGCTCGGCAGAGACTTCGCTGATTTCATTTGAAGGCGTCATGATTTCACATTTGGCAATTTTTCCATTGTCGTCAACAATGATTTCATTTACAATTCCGTGAATACTACCTGCTTTCGTAATTGCCTTTGTACCGATTACTTTGATGTTTGCTGTCAGTAATGGTTCGAATTCAGTAGCTTCGTCTACAGTTAAAATACTTTCACTGCTTGTAATTGTAATCGCATCGTCACCAATTGCGATTACGGAAGTATAAGGTAATATTTTAACGCCGCGGTACCAATCTTCATCTTCAATGATCAGAGCGGTAATGATACCATTTGCAGCATCGATTACCAACGATTTACTGATTCCTAATTCTTTACCTTCAGTAATACTTATGATTGGCAATCCTAAAATATGTACACTTTTTTTCATTTATAATCCCCCTAGATTCTGAATTTGTAAGTCGTTTTTGGTTCGCCAGCTTTGAAACTCGCGTTCGATTTCACCAAACATATTCTGTGAAATATCTTTAAATGGCTTGCGTGTAATATTGCGCCTAAGCAAAGCATTTTTTATAATACGCAAATACGCAATGTTATTAATAAACTCTCTTTTTAAATCCTCATTTTGAATTAAGGCTGGTAATTTAAGAGCTTTATTATATATTACAATGGCATCGTCATATAAACCAGCAGTTTTATAAATATTTCCTATTTCAATAACGATAAATGGAGCATACGCATCATGCTGATATAATTTTAATGCCTTTTTAAAAGCATAAAGTGCGCAGTCATGCTCGTTTTTGCTTACTTGATCAAAAGCATAGTCTAATAAATCGTCTAGCGCTTCAAGCTTAGAAATTTGATTCATTGTGGAGATTTTTTTCTGATTTTTCACATCTGGTGATTCTGTATCCACGAAAGTTTTTTCTGTGTTTAAAGCCGTAATCAACGGTGGGCTGATCACTGTAGTTTTTTGTTCATTTGAGACTAAATATAAAGTGGGCTTACTTTCCGATGGTTCTTGTTTCTTAAGTGTCGGCATTTTCTGACTTTTTGCAAGTTTCATTGCAGTCTTTTCAATGAAACTATCGCAATTGGTCCCAACTTCAGATTTAGTAGGCATCGGCTCTTTGACTGCTGACAAAGGCTTTGCCAGATTCATGCTTTCTGTTTGCACATTTTTTGTTTTTATAGGAGCAAAGGTTTTCATTATTTCAGCTTTTTTCGGCATAGGGATTTCATTATCTAGCGTAGTTTGCGCCTCTGCTGTTTCTAAAACTAAATTCTGTACAGTTGCTTTATGTGAAATAAGATGTGAATTGTAACGGGCGATAAAATACGCCAATAAAATTGTAACGCCTAAAATCACAAGGTCATGATACGGATTCAAATATGTTCTGCTCATTGGCAGTGTGCTAATCAATAAAATCGCACAGAGAACGCATAACAACAAAGGTTTT